>CADDZP010000252.1 GCA_902812475.1 Actinomycetota bacterium
GCG
Source organism: Actinomycetota bacterium (assembly GCA_902812475.1). Classification (GTDB taxonomy): domain Bacteria; phylum Actinomycetota; class Acidimicrobiia; order Acidimicrobiales; family AC-14; genus CADDZP01. Next base: position 4 of record CADDZP010000252.1, read on the forward strand.
CCTGGGGGTCGGGGAGGTGCTCGTGGTCGATCGCGGCCACGTCCTGGTCGCGGGCGAGGTGCGGGGACGGGCTGTACATCACCTGGAGTTGGCGGCACAGACCAACCGCCTTCGCGTCCGAGGCGGGCTGGGGGAGGCCCTGAGCGGCGCCCATGGCTTCGTCGACCTTGCGGGCAGCCCCAGTCAACTGCGGGACGTCGCGTTCGCAATGGCGGCGGTGCCCACGCTCGTCCTTCTCTCGCCCGACCACGCCGACGACCAAGCAGAGCAGGCGCCGCGCGACGCTGTCGTCGCGACGTGCCTGCCCTACCGGCCCAACTTCGTGGACGCCATCCTGGCCCTGCCCGGCATGGTGGCGGCCGCGCTGGACCCCGTCGAGGGTGGCGCCGGTGAGCATGCCCTCGACGCGGCGGCGATCGCACTTGGCGCCATGACGAGCGCGGAGGGGCTGCTCCCCGACGTCTTCGACCCCCGCCTCGTCCCCGCGGTCTCCGAGGCGGTCAAGACCTGGCGCGGCGCGGACGCGGCCGAGAACCGGACCGCCATGTCCACGCCGGTACCGGGGTGCCCGGTATCGTCTCCGAGGGGAGCCGCATGAAGCCGAAGGCCGCGATCCGGCCGATCTACCAAGTGAAGGCCGACTTCTTCAAGACGCTGGGCCATCCGGCGCGCATCAGGGTCCTCGAGTTGCTCCGCGAGGGTGAGAAGTCGGTGGGCGAGCTGATTCCCGAGGTGGGACTCGAGGCCTCGCACCTCTCCCAGCAGCTGGGCGTCCTGCGCCGCGCGGCTGTCGTGCAGGCCCGCAAGGAGGGTGCCACCGTCCTGTACTCGGTGACCGACAAGCGCATCTTCGAGCTCCTCGCCGTCGCCAAGGCCATCCTCAGCACCACCCTGGCCGGCACCCGCGACCTCCTCGCCGAGCTCGAGACCCTCGAGTTCGCCGACCGACCGGCACGGAGGCGCGGGAGCGCGTAGGCGCGACCAGCCAAGCCCCTGAGAACCGCGGTCCCGCGCGTGGTTCCAGGGTTCAAGGGCTCGAGGCCGCACCGGCTGGCGTTCATCGGTTCTTGTGTACGTTCCTCCCGGGACCATTGATGAATCCCGGGTCGTACGGGTCGTCGGCCCGGGCGCTCGACCAAGGCCGACACTCACCACACGACGACGAGGAGCGGGACACGTCAGGAAAAGGGAAGGCGGGCGAGCTCTGGCGTGGGGTGGGCGTCGACGCCTTCCTTGACGCTGCCCCCGACGGGATCCTGACCGTCGATGTGGACGGCACCGTTCGCAGCGCCAACGGTCGGGCCGGTGTGTTGTTCGGCTGCGACGCCGGCTCTCTCGTCGGACGTCGTGTCGAGGAGCTCCTACCCGAAGCGCTCCGTGATCGCCACGTCGAGCATCGGGCCTGCTACGTCGCCGCCCCTCGACCCCGCCCCATGGGGACCGACCTCGACTTGGTTGCCAGACGGCTGGACGGCACCGAGTTCCCCGTCGACGTGAGCCTGAACACCATTGCCGTCACCGCAGGGACGCTGGTGGTCGCCTTCGTGCGCGACGCCACCGAGCGGAGACGCGCCGAACGGGACGCGGCTCGTCTGCGCGAGGTCGAACGGCGCCGACGCCAGGCGCTCGAGCTCAACGACGACGTCGTCCAGGGCCTGGCCGCGGCTCAGCTGGCGCTCGAACTCGACCGGCCCCACGAGGTCGCCGCTGCAGTCGAGCGTGCCCTGCGTTCTGCGAAGCGAATCGTCGGCGGACTTCTCGATCCGGCGGGCGTCTCTCCCGGCGAGCTGCGTCGTGGACTCGCCGACGAGTCGGAGTAGGCCCGGGTCGGGAGCGGTAACCTTGGTCGTCGCGGGGAGCGAGTAGAGAGCCATGACACGGTCGTTGGCCAAGCGGCGGCGAAGATGACGCAGCAGTATCTGGCCGGTGAGCTGTCTGTGCTCCTGGCGCAGCTGCAGGCGGTCGAGACGAGCGAGGCGCACCGCCGCGACGTCGTCCGTTTGCGTCACGAGGCGGAGACGGTGCCTCTTTCGGCGCTGGCCGCGGTCTCGGCCCGCGCCTTGGCGGCCATCGACACGTTGTGCTCGGATTCGCTGGACCGGGGCAACACAGCAGCGTTCACGCGTGAGGCCGCCACCGCCGCGGCGCTGCACGAGTTCGCTCTGTGCGCCGGAATGCTGGAGGCCTGACGCCGACATACCCGTCCGGACCTCGAGGCACGTTCGGGCGGGAGGTCGTGCGATGACAGGCATCAGTCAGAGCAGCAGCCCTGCGAGACCAGCTCGCCGTCCGGTGGCGTGAAGAGGACTCCTACTCCCCACCTGCGAGCTCCATCGGAGATTTCAAGCGCCGGGTGATCCTCGTTCGAAGCACATGCTGCGTGTTTGCCGGTCGTCGGCGCGCCGGCTCTACATCAGAGGCTGATGCGGCGACACCCTGACGCGAACCATCTCCCCGTCGAGGACCAGCTCGCGGATCTCGCGCAAAGTACGACGCTCGGTGTCGAGCCGGTCGATGAACAAGACGCCATCGAGGTGATCGGTCTCGTGGGCGATGCACCGTGCCAGCCTCTCGGTTCCTTCGACGCGGAGCGGCTCGCCATGGCAGTCGAAGCCGCTTGCGACGACGCGTTCCGGGCGCGCGAGTGGGTAGGAGACGCCAGGAATGGACAGACATCCTTCCTCGTCCTCGATCTGACTCTCAGCCTGTTCGACGAGGACAGGGTTGACCAGGTGTCTGATCGTGCCGAACGCCGGTGATGCCTCGTCGAGGACGCGGTACACGAACACTCGCAGGCCGACGCCGATCTGCGGGGCCGCCAGACCGGCACCGTCGGCGTCCGCAAGCGTCTCTGAGAGGTCCGCTACCAGCCGCCGCAGCGGCGCGTCGAAGTCAGCGACAGCGAGGGCCCGTTGGCGCAGAACAGGATCACCCAAGGTGCGGATGCGTCGAACCGCCACGAGCCGGAATCGTAGGCGGAGCCGCCCCGGTCACAGAAAGATTCGAGGGGATCCTGGCTCGCCCGCTGAGATCACGCGGTAGCGCACACGGCCGACACCATGTCCACGCTCACCCGGCAACACCGACCACTTCCTCGGTGGCGATCATCGCCTGGGAAATGCTTCCGGGCTTTGTCACCTGATCGGCACGCCAAGCGTGTCGCTGAGCCGAGCCATCCGCTGGTCTATCGCCGCGAGTTCGCTCGGGCTCAGCACACGGACCACTGGTGGCATTTCACTGCTGTCGCCAGAGGCGAGAGCCTTCTCTATGACCTCGAGTCCCTCGATGATGACGCCATGCCCGTCGACGACGATCGGCCGGACGAGGTAGCCGCCGGATGGCGTGTCTACGAGCAGCGTCAGGGGCTCGCCACGCCAGAGGATTAGCCGAGTCGTCGCTTGGCGAGGCGGTCGCTCTTCAGCGCACATCTAGCTGCTCGTCGGTGCAATCGTCGACCAGCCTCAGCGGCGGCCGTCGTTAGGCGTGTCATCCATGCGGCCGATGACCGACAACGGTAGCTGCTGTCCGAAAGCGCGGGCGGGGAGGGCGCGACAGCTCCTGAACGCGCGCCCATTGTCATCATCACGGCACGGCCGAAGGTGCGGACCGCACCGGCTGGGTCAACCGGCAGGCGTAGGCTTCGCCGGTGCCGGGTGACGGGCCGGACAGCGCGCTCAGAGCACTGATCGACGTGCTCGAACGAAGCGCCGCGCACTTCACGTCGGTCGCGGAGCGCGGCCGTGAGGTTGAACGCCTCGTCGAGCAGGGATACTCGTGGCGCGAGGTACTGGCCACCGAAGAACGGCCAACGCTCACCGAGCTCCTCTACCGGAACATGGCACTGATAAACGAGGCCGCAGGCCGTCTGCGACGGGAGGAGGCTCGCAGCTTGCAACGCGACGGGGCAAAGCGTGAAGAGATCGCCAGTCTGCTCGCGGTCAGCGCCGACCTCGTGGACGCCATGCTGGCGGGCGGCGAAACCTAGAGCACACGGGCTCAGGGCCCTCGCGCTCGGCGCCGGCGATCTGTTCGGCCGCCCCAGTGTCCGGCGAGACCGGCGCCGGGAGGGCCGAAGGACCTCTGACGAACAGGGGCGTTCTCGCCGCGCCAGCGGCTTGACAGCTGATCAATTGATAAAGTGATCAGGCTGTCTGTCAACCGGCATCCGGAGGTGAAGCCACGCGATCATTCGTCGCCTTGGTCCTCGTGGTCGCACTGATCGCCACGGCCTTGGCGGTGTGGGTCGCCAGCGCCCGCGCCCAGCTCGGTCGTCGGTTCGAAGAGCACATGCGCGCCCGCGGCCGTCTTCGGCGTCAACCTCGCGGCCGTCGTGTCGGCACGCCACCGGCGCCAGTCCCGAGCGCCGACCGCACCCCTTTCCAGCCCCGCCAGACCCGTGACAGCAACCAGCATGCCCGCCACACGGACTGAGATTGCCGACCATGTCGGCGCCGCGTTCGGGGCCGACGCGGTCTGCCGCGATGAGCTGCTGGCCGCGGCACGGGCATCGGGTGCTCGCGGCGCCGTGCTCCGGGCCCTGGAACGGCTGCCCGACAGGTCATACCGTCACCTCAGGGAATTGTGGCCGGAGCTACCCGGCGTGCCCGTCGAGCATGACCGACGGGTCCGGTCACCGTCGTCCGAGCACGAGTAACCCCATACGGGGAGTGATGAGGCGAGTGCCAGCCGATGTCCGCTCCAGCCTTCCCTTCTGGGCTTCGGGCAGGCTGTACACCGACCTCGCTGAGCCAGCCGGTCGGGAGGGCGTGTTGCGGTGGACCAAGAGGCGTTCCGGGAGCGGCGCCGCTCGCGCCTGCGGGCGGAGATCCTCGACGCCGGCCTGAGTCTCCGCCTCGGCGGGGCGGCCGGCGAGGCCCTGCTGGCCGAGATCGACCACGCCCGGTTCCCTCCCGTACACGAGCGTGAGTTCCCGACCTACGGGGCGATCTTGGTCTCGGCCGCATCGCTCGAGGACGTCGGCGGTGTGATCTACCGCGTGCCGGGTGGTGGCGACGACCTCGTCCGCCGCATGGCCGACGGACGGCAGGCGTTCGTCTTGCGACATCGAAGTCGGCTGGATCTCGTCGTGCTTCCCACGCCCCACGACCGAGAAGGCGAGGTCGTGCGACTTCGCCAGCAGGTGGGATCGTCGGGCTTCGCGGCCGTCCAGCGCACCCCGACGGGCGCGGTTCGGGTCTTCGGGCGTGCACGGCTGGCCGTGTGGGACGGTGCCCACTGGTGGGAGAAGCCCTACGCGAGCACGTACGCAAAAGCGGTTCTCCGAGCAGTTCCGGACGCATCCCCGGCCGCCGTCGGCGCCATACTGGATTTCTGCGTCCACGCTCTGAGCCCGGCACCTTCGGGTGCCATCCTCGTCTTGGCCCTGGACGACCAGGTCGTCACCACGCTGTCGGCGGGCTCGGGGACGCGTCCGCCCGTGCTGGCCCTCGAGGACCGGATAACACACGGGCCCGCGCGCCAGCTGCTGTCGCAGGTCGACGGCGCCGGTCTGCTCACACCAAGGGCCGAGCTCGTCG
>CADDZP010000253.1 GCA_902812475.1 Actinomycetota bacterium
GATGGACGGCTTGTTTCCGTGCTGCGGTGCGGATCCCCGAGGCGACTGGGCCGGCGGCGTGCCGCGCGGCGACGTGGCCGAGGGCACGTGCCCGGCGTGCGGGCGTTCGCTCACGCCGCCCTTCGCCCCGGGCGATGCTTCAAGACGGCGACCCCGCTGTCGAGTACGAGTTCGAGGACTGGGGCGCCGATCGTGCCTTGTGCTGACTTGTAGGCGCTCACCGCCTACAAGTCAGCAAAAGCGACGGAGATGCGGGAACGCAGGCGCTATGCGGCCGTGACCTTGCGGGCGAACTCGACGGCGCGGCGCTCGATCTCGTCCTTGTCGTAGTCGAGCGTGGCCACGTGGTAGCTGCGCTCGAGCGTCACTCGCTCGAGCGGACCGGAGACGCGTTCGGCGATGAGGTCGCTCGACGACGGCGGCACCACGTGGTCCTGCGGGCTGTTCATCAGCAGGACGGGACACTCGACCTGGCCGAGGCCAGCAGCGATCTCGTTGACGGCTTCGAACATCGAGAGCAGCGGGCCCACCGGGGTGCTCTCGTAGGCCAGCTCGGTCGCGCCGGGGTCGGCGATGTCGTTGCCGACCGCCGGCATGGTGGGAGACCCGCTGTCGAGAATGCCCTGCAGCATCTCCCGGAACGAGTCGGCCGGTGGCTCGGCGGCGGGGTTCACGAGCACGATCCCGGCGATCTCGGGATGCCGCTCGGCCAGCCAGAGCGTGAGTGTGCCTCCCATCGACAAGCCACCGACGACGACCTTGTCGCAACGGCGGGCGAGGTCGAGATAGGCCTCCTCGGCTCGCGCCGACCAGTCGCTCCAGGTCGTCTGCAGCATGTCCTCGATGGCGGTGCCGTGGCCGGGCAGGCGCGGCAGCTCCACGGCGAAACCGGCGGCGGCAAACGCCGACGCCAAGCCCCGCATCGACTGCGGCGAACCGGTGAACCCGTGCAAGACCAGCGCGCCGTGAGCTCCACCGGGGGCGGAGAAGGGGTCGGCGCCCGGCAGAACGGGCTGTTCAGGCATAGGGATCCTCCGGCGAAAGGGGCTCGCTCCACCAGTCCTCTGGCGTCGGAGCCGGGGTGGGGTCCTCGTAGATGCAGTCGACAGGGCAGACGGGTACGCACTTGCCGCAGCCCGAGCAGAGCTCCGGGATGATGATGACGTCGATGCCGTGGTTGAAGATGGCGCCGAACTGATCTGGGCAGTGACGGATGCACGTGTCGCAGTTGATGCACTCGGCCATCTCGATGCGCAGGGCGGGGAGCTTCCACTTCGGGTTGCGCTCCCGGAGCTCGATCCGCTCCTCGCGAGTCGCGGCCGGCGTCACAGCGCAGATGGTACCGGTCGGTATGTCGCAGGTAGCGTGCGGCAACCGGCAGGACGAGGAGGCGGAGGAGACAGTGGCGAAGTACCCGTTCTTGAGCGAGGAGTGGATCGCCGAGGTCCGCAGGATTGGTGACGAGGCCCGTGCCGAGGGCGGCAGCGCCCAGATCCCGCATCAGGTGAAGATGAACCAGGTCATCACCGAGGTGCCCTTCGGCGGCGGCACCATCGAGGCCCACATGGACACGTCGTCGGGCGAGATGCAGATGGAGATGGGTCACCTCCCCGATCCCGACCTCACCGTGACCCTCGACTACGCCACGGCGAAGGCCATCTTCGTCGACGGCAACCCGCAGGCAGGCATGCAGGCGTTCATGGCGGGCAAGGTCAAGGTCCAGGGCGACATGACCAAGCTCATGGCCATGCAGGCCACACCGCCGGACGCCCGGGCCCAGGAGTTCGCGGCCAAGGTCCGCGACATCACAGAGGAATAGTCGTTCGGCGACGCCTGACTGCGGTTCTCGGCGCCGAGAAGCCCAGCGAATAGTCGCTTCGGCGACCTCACATCGTTCCCACAAACGAAGGCTCGCTGCGCTCGCCCGTTTGTCGGCGCTCGCCCCGTTGGGCGCTTTTGACGAACAGGGCACAGAGCAGGCCCAGCACGCAGGCGGCGCCCGCCAGCAGGTAGGCGTCGTGGAACGACGCCGCCACACCGACGCTGTTCTGTCGGGCGGCTTGCACCGTCTCGGCCAGCTGGATGCCGGCGACGATGCCGACCTGCGTGAGCAGCTGTTGGGCGGCGCCGGCAATGCCGAGGTTCTCCTCTTCGACAGCGTTGGCCACGCTGGCCGCCATCGACGGCGACGAGACGCCCAATCCCACGCCGGCCAGCGCCAGCGCCCCCATGACCGCCCAGTTGCTGGCCCCGGGGTCTACGTGGGCCCACGCCACCATGGACAGGATGACGAAGGCACACCCGAGGATGCCCGCCAATCGCTCGCCCCACCGCACGGCGAGATAGCCGGCCAGCGGCGACATCAACGAGAACGACAGCGGCCGGGCGATCGACAGCAGGCCGATCTTCGTCTCGCCGTAGTGGAAGGCCTGCTTCAGGAACAGCGGCGTGAGGATGAAGCTCCCCATGTAGGCGAAGTTCGAGAAGAACTGGACGCCGATGGGAAAGGCGAAGTTCCGTCGGCGGAAGTAACCGAGCGGGATCAACGGTGCCCTCGATCGCCGCTCGATGACGAAGAAGACGATCAGGAGCACCGGCGACAACACGAAGGCGGCGACCACTCCCACGCTCGTCCACCCCCACTCCGGCCCCCGGTTCAGGGCGAAGAGCAGACTCGTTGTGCCGACGCCGAGAGTGGTGACGCCGGGGATGTCGAGGGGCACCCGGATGCGGTTGGGCTGCGCTTTGTCCCTGCCCGGCAGGATGACGGCGGCCGCGAGGAGTGCGAGGGCGGTGAAGGGGATCTGGGCGATGTAGATCACCCGCCAGCTCACGTGCTCGACGATGGGGCCGCCGGCAACCACACCGAGCACGGGGGCGCCGGCGCCGACGAGCGACCAGAAACCCATGGCCTTCACCCGGTCCTCGCGCCTGAACACCATCATGATCATCGCCATCGAGGCCGGGCCCGTGGCCGCCCCCTCGCCTGCCCCGAGCACGCGGAACAGGATGAGGGAGCTGGCGTTCCAGGCCGCCGCCGTGAGCCCGGCGAACACCAGCGTGAGGGTCAGGGCCAGCATGAACATCCGCTTCTGACCCCAGATGTCGCCCGCCTTGCCCAGCAGCGGGCCTACCACGCCGAACGCCAGCAGGGGCCCGGTGATGACCCAGGTCAGCGTGGTGGTGTCGGAGTGGAGATCGGTGGCGATGCGGGGCAGGGAGACGGCGAGGATGGTGATCGTGAACCCGACCGAGAACAGCCCGGCCAGCACCGTCCACAAGACCCACCACTCGTAGCGATCGCTCGACTCGACCCGACGCTGCACGCGGTGACGGAACAAGGCCGGCCACGGCAGGACGGCGATCTCCTCGGCGCCGGGCGCCTCGATCGCCACGTCGGTGTCCCGATCGTCCCCCACGGACCGGAGGTTACGGGGACGTCACACGCAGCAGCCGTGGGTCACAAAATTGGACAGGGTCGGCGGGGGAGGCGCGCCACGCGGCGGCTGGGGAACACCGCGCTGCGTCACCACCCCCGACGACCCTGCCCCAAGTGCTACGAAACCTACGGCCGCAAGGGGTGATGACGGAAGGGCCATTTCGCCAATGACGCGCTCGGACTAGTTCACCGGGCGCAAACCGCTCAACCGAGGAGCTTCTTCACCTCGGTTTCGAGCTCGGCCACCGTCCAGCGGTCCTCTTTGTCGATGACGTCCGCCATCTGCCACGGCGTCATGTTCTGCACCTTTCCGCCCTGCACGAAGAAGACCCGCCCGGTGAACGGCAGGTTCTCGGTGGCCAGATAGGCGACCATCGGCGACACGTTGGCCGGATCCCAGATGTCGAAGCGGGACTCGTCCTCGGGGGCCTTGACGACCTCGCTCAGGCCCGGCGTGGCGACCGTCATCCGGGTGCGAGCGGCGGGGGCGATGGCGTTCACCCGCACGCCGTAGCGCTCGAGCTCCATGGCGGCGATGACCGAGAAGGCGGCGATGCCGGCCTTGGCGGCGCCGTAGTTGGTCTGCCCCGGGTTCCCGAGCAGGCCGGACGTCGACGAGGTGTTGATCACGTTGGCCTTCACCGGCTTGCCCGCCTTGGTCTGCTCCCGCCAGTAGGCGGCGGCGAAGCGGGTCGGCACGAAGTGGCCCTTGAGGTGGACGTGGATGACGGCGTCCCACTCCTCCTCGGTCATGTTCACGAGCACGCGGTCGCGCAGGATGCCGGCGTTGTTGACGAGGACGTGGAGCTCGCCGAACGCCTCGAGCGCGGACTGGATCAGGCGCTGGCCACCCTCCCAGTCGGCCACGTTGTCGGCGTTGGCGACGGCCTCGCCGCCCATGGCCTTGATCTCGTCGACGACCTGCTGGGCGGGCGTGCGGTCGTCACCGGAGCCGTCAATGGCGCCGCCGAGGTCGTTGACGACCACCTTGGCGCCCTCCTGGGCGAACAGCAGGGCGTGCTCGCGCCCGATCCCCCGCCCGGACCCCGTGATGATGGCGACGCGGCCGTCCAGTGCCCCCATTGCGCTCTCCTTCTGCGATCGGCAGTAGGGGCGGCAGACTATTTGGTGTAGAGGTTGACGCTCGACCCGCGGTGCACCTGGGTGCCGGCGGGCGGGTCGGTGACGAACACCTTCTTGTTGGGCGGTCCGAACACGTTCGACACGCTCAGGCCCGCCTGCTGGAGGGAGGCGGTGGCGTCCGCCACGCTCTTGCCGGTCACGTCGGGAACGTTGACCAGGTCGGGGCCCTTGGACACCGTGATCGTGACCTTCGAGCCGCGGCTCGCCGAGGCCCCCGCGCCCGGAGTGGTGCCGATCACCTGGTCCTTGGGGACGGTGTCGTTGAAGGCGTCCGCCCGCACCGGCACCAGCCCGATCGCCTGGAGCGCGGCAGCCGCCTGGGCATACGGCTGGCCGGCCACGTTCGGAACCGTGCGGGGCCTGGGCCCGGCGGACACGGCCAGTGCGATCGCCGAGTGCCTGGGCACCTGGCCCTTGGGGTTCCAGTCGAGCACGGTGTCCTCGGGCGCCTGCTCGTCGTAGCGGGGCGTGACGGCGCCGACGGTGAGGCCGGCGGCGTTGATCTTCTCGGTGGCGGCGGCCTGGGAGACCCCGCCCGACAGATCGGGTACGGCGACCGGCGGCGGACCACGCGAGACGGTGACATGCACTGTCGACTTCTCGTGCACCTTGGCTCCCGCGGCGGGGCGGGTCGACAGGACGGTGCCCTCGGTCGTGCCGTCGACGAAGGGTCGGTCGATGGCGACCTTGACCTTGAGCGGCCGGAGGGCGGCGACGGCGTCGGCCTCGCTCTTGCCTTGCAGCGGCGGCATGGGATGGGCCGGCGTGCTCGACGCCCGGGTCAGCGCGTAGGCGGCGCCCGCGCCGGCGGCGACCACGAGGAGCACGACGAGGG
>CADDZP010000254.1 GCA_902812475.1 Actinomycetota bacterium
CTGCGGGCCGCCCTCCCCGGCGCTCGTGTGCGCGTGTTCTACGGATCGACCGAGGCGGGCGGCGTGGCCGCCCTCGAGCACGATGACCTCGACCGCAAGCCCGGCCGTTGCGGCCTGCCGTCGCCGATGGCCCAGGTGCGCATCGACGACAACGGCGAGCTGCTCGTGCGGGGCCCGCTGGTGTTCGAGGGGTACTTCGATGACCCCGAGGCCACGGCGGAGGCCTTCGCCGACGGCTGGTACCGCACCGGAGACCTGGCCGAAGTGGACGACGAGGGGTACCTGTCGATCGTCGGCCGGGCCCATGACGTCATACGGACCGGTGGCGAGACGGTCGCTCCGTCGGAGGTCGAGGCGGTCCTGGCCTCCTGTCCGGGCCTGGCCGACGTCGCCGTCGTCGGCGTCCCCGACGTGGCCTGGGGCGAGGTCGTGTGCGCCGTCGTGGTGAGCGCCGGCAGTTCGCCACCCTCCCTCGACGACCTGCGTGCCCACTGCGACGGCCGTCTGGCTGGCCACAAGCACCCGCGTCGCATCGCCGTTCTGGACGGCATTCCCCGCACGTCGCCGACCAATCAGGTCCAACGGCGCCTGCTCGTCGAGATGTTGTCTTGAGCGTCGGGGCCGTCGTCGTCGGCGCGGGGTTCGCGTGCCTTACTGATGTGCGGGCCACGCCGCTGCCAAGGCGTGGGTCACGATCGATTGACCGTGCAACCATGGACGTTCGTCCGCCCTATGCGCATGTGGACGTCCACAGTTGCGCAGGCAACGACCGGACGGTCAGTCGTAGACCCTGGCCGCCATCCCGTGCCTGAAGGCGAGGCTGATGCGAGGACCGGCGGCATTGGCGACTTTGGGGACGCTGTGCTGCCACCGGCGCTGGGTACGGCCGCCGGTCACGAGGAGGTCGCCGCGGCCGAGCTCGAACGCGCGCGACGGCCCGCCGGCTTTGGGTCGGAGAAGGAACTTGCGGGGATGGCCGAGGGAGACGAGGGCCACGACCGGGCGTTCGATCTCCCTGGCGATGCGGTCGCCGTGCCAGGCCACGCTGTCGCGGCCGTCTCGGTAGAGGTTCATGCCCATGCTGTCGAGCTCGACGCCGTAGCGCTCGGACAGCAGGCGGCGAGCGTCCTCGAGCACGGGCGGCTGGAGCGGCGTCCCGAGCTCGGCCCGCCAGAACGACGTGAGCCGCGGTTCGACGACCCGCTTCTCGAACATCCAGCGCGTCCGCTGACCCCACTGCGTCGACGCCAGCAGGTCGGCGAACACGTCGTCGGCGCCGCCCAGCCAGCCGGGGGCGTAGTCGACCCAGCTCTCGGTGTCGAGCTCCACTCGTTCGAGGGTCGAGAACGAAGTGTCGACGGCGGCCTCGCCGTGGTCGTCGAGGAGTGACGGCTGCCAGTCGGGAACGCTCGACACGGCGCCCAGGCTACCGCCGATCGAACGCATATTCGCCCGGAGGTTGGCGGTACTCGGCGTCGCTGCGACGACGCTAAGTACCGCCAGAGAGGAGCTTCTCGAGCTCGTCGAAGGCGGCCAGCCGGTCGCGTCCCACGACGATTCCCTGCATCCCGAGGGCTTTGGCGGCGGCCACGTTGGGCTCGTGGTCGTCGAGGAAGACGGCCCGTTCGGCGTCGACGTCGGCGGCATCGAGCGCCATGCGGTAGATGCGCGGGTCGGGCTTTCGCACGCCTGCGTGGCAGGAGTCGACGACGACGTCGAACAGCTCGTCGACGGGCACCAACGAGCGCCATCCCTCGCCGAACTCCATGACGTTGTTGGTGACGAGGGCCGTCCGCAGCCCCCGCTCCTTCACGGCGAAGGCCCGCTCCACGACGGCCGGGCGCTGCACGTCGTCACGCGCCAGGCGCATGAGGAAGTCGACGGGATCGACGTCGTAGCCCCGCGCCGCCGCCATCGCGCGCAGGGCCTGGCGGGCGTCCTCGAGCGTCATCTCGCCCCGCTCGAGGCGGTGCCAGGGATGGTCACCGTCGTCGTGGTACGTGCCGAAGCAGAGGTCGAAGGCCACGTCGACGTCGATACCGAGCTCGATGCCCGCCTCGCGGGCGGCGAGGAACGGCGATTCGGTGAAGACGCCGCCGAAGTCGAACAGCACGGCGTCGATGGAGCCGTTGGCGCTCACAGCGAGCGATCGTAGGGACGGCCGTGGGCCCGCAACTCCCGGTCGAGGGCGCGTGCGTCGTCGGCGGTGAGGCGGCGATATGTGTTGTCGCCGCGCTCGGCCCGCCACCAGACCTCGTCGGTCGTGTGCCAGCCGTCCCGTTGCAGCGGTGTCTTGAACACCTTGTTCGTACCCGTCAACGGCATCTGGTCCACGACGCGGATGAAGCGCGGTGCCCACTTGGTGCCGAGATCGGCCTGCGTCTCGAGGAACTTGGCGAACGCGTCCGGATCGAAGGTCGCCCCCTCGGCGAGCTCGAGGGCGGCCATGACCTGGTCGCCGCCGCGGGCGTCCGGCACGGCGTACACGGCGACCATGACGACGTCGGGGTGGCGGAAGAGGATGCGCTCGACGGGCGCGGCGGCGAAGTTCTCGGAGTCGACACGCAGCCAGTCGCTCGAACGTCCGGCGAAGTAGAAGAACCCGTCCGCGTCCCGGTAGCCGAGGTCGCCGCTCCAGTACCAACCGTTGCGGGTGCGGGCCTTCTCGGCCTCGGGGTTGTTGTAGTAGCCCTCGAACCCGGCCGCCCCCGCCTTGTTGACGATCTCCCCGATGGCCTCGGGGTTCAGGAGCCGCCCGTGCTCGTCGAAGACCGCCCGGGGACACTCCTCGCCGGTCTCGGGGTTGACGACAACGGTCTGGTCGTTCGAGGGACGGCCGAGCGAGCCGGGCGGCATGTCGGGCACGCGGGTGATGATGGCGCCACCCTCGCTGGAGCCGTAGCCCTCGACGACGCGGCAGCCGAAGCGGCGCTGGAACGCGGCGATGTCGCGCTCGGACGCCTCCGTGCCGAACCCCCGCTCGAGCGTGTTGTCGGCGTCGTCGGGCTGCTCGGGCGTGGCCAGGATGTACGCCAGGCTCTTGCCCACGTAGTTGAAGAACGTGGCGCCGAAGCGGCGCACGTCGGGCAGGAAGCCGGACGCCGAGAACTTGGGCCTGGTCGCGAACGTGGCGCCGACGACCAGCGCCGGGGCCCACACGGCCATGATGGCGTTGCCGTGGAACAGCGGCATCGAGCAGTAGCAGACGTCGTCGCGACGGAACCCGTACAGCTCCGATGCCCGCTGTCCGATCGCCGCCAACCGACCCTGCGAGCACTTCACCGCCTTCGGCGCGCCGGTCGAGCCCGAGGTGAACAGGAGCACGGTCAAGGCCGAGGCGTCGGGCAGACCGCTGGGCGGTTGTGCCGCGTCCGGAACCTGCACCTCGTCGACGACGAGGATGCGGTCGTCGGCAACACCGGTGTCGAGCTCGGCCAGGCTCTGCTTCCCGGCGGTGTCCGTGACGATGACCTGGCAGTCGGTGTGGCTGATGTCGCGGGCCAGCTCGGCACCCCGCCGGGTGAGGTTGATCCCGACCAACGTGGCGCCCGAGAGCGCGGCGGCGCCGAGCCAGAAGAGGTAGTCGGGGCCATTGGGCAGGAGCACGCCGGCGTGGAAGGGGCCCGGCCGGCGGAGCTCGGTGAGGAGCGCCGCCCGCCGGGCGCTCTCGGACACCACCTCCCGCCACGTCCAGGCGTCGTCGCCGAAAAGCAGTCCCGGGTGGTCGTCGTCTGCTCGGGCGAGCAGGAGGTCGGCGACGGTGGCGTGATCCATGTTGAATGGAGGGTATGAGCACGACGGTCGAGGACCTGTTCCTTCCCGAGCCCGAGCCGCGGGAAGTGCGCTACACCGTCATCTCCGTCGACGACCACCTGGTCGAGCCGCCCGACATGTTCCAGGGACGCCTGCCCAGGCACCTGCAGGACCGGGCCCCCAAGGTCGTCGTCGACGAGTGGGGCCACGAGGTGTGGGAGTTCGACGGCAACGTCTACAGCCAGGTCGGTATGAACGCCGTCGCAGGGCGCCGCCCGGAGACCGTCAAGATCGAACCCTTCCGCTTCGACCAGATGCGGCGCGGCTGCTGGGACATCCACGCCCGCGTCCACGACATGGACATCAACGGGGTGTGGGCGTCGCTCAACTTCCCGTCGATGATCACCGGCTTCTGCGGCCGCGTGTTCTCGCAGTGCTCGGATCCTGAGCTGGGACTGGCCACGACGAGGGCGTGGAACGACTGGATGTACGAGGAGTGGTGGCAGCCCTATCCCGAGCGCATCATCCCCATGGGGATCACGTGGCTGTCCGACGCCGAGATCGGCGCCGAGGAGATCCGTCGCAACGCTGACCGGGGATTCACGTCGGTGACGCTCCCTGAGAGACCGCATCGCATCGGGATGCCCTCGATCTTCGACCGCTTCTGGGACCCCATCATCCAGGCATGCGCCGAGACCGGCACCGTGATCTCCCTGCACGTGGGCTCGTCGGGGATGGTCGACTTCCCCGACTACTGCCCCGCCGTGCAGCTGGGGGCCA
Organism: Actinomycetota bacterium; assembly: GCA_902812475.1. Lineage (GTDB taxonomy): Bacteria > Actinomycetota > Acidimicrobiia > Acidimicrobiales > AC-14 > CADDZP01. Next base: position 4,534 of record CADDZP010000254.1, read on the forward strand.
CGTTGTTCGGGCAGATGTCGCTGACGGCGTGCGCCGAGTGGCTGTGGTCGGGGTGGGCCGTGAAGTATCCGGACCTGAAGATCGCCATGTCCGAGGGCGGCATCGGCTGGGTCGCCATGCTCATCGACCGCCTCGAGAACATCATCGACCGGTCGGGCTACGGGCTCGGCTGGGACGAGCGGCCGGCCGAGATCCTGCGCCGGAACTTCTGGTTCTGCACCATCGACGACCCGTCGACCATCGACACGCGCGAGGTCATCGGCGTCGAGAACATCATGGTCGAGGTCGACTATCCCCACGGCGACGGGACCTGGCCCGACACCCAGGACGTCATCGAGCAGTACTGGGGTCACATCCCGGCCACGCAGCTGCGGATGATGTGTTCGGAGAACGCCGCGGCCCTTTACCGCCACCCGCTGCCCGACAAGGTGCTGCCCGAAGGCTGACGCTGTTCGTCAACCCCGGCTGCGCGCCGGGTTTGCCCGCAGGGCGAGGGCGTCGCTAGCTTCCCCGCCGCTTCCCCACTTTTCCTGATGTGGGTGGCGCGCGGAGATCTTTTCGATGCCGACACCTCGCAGCGTTGTCAGGGCATGTCTCGCCCTCGCCGTGCTGGTGGGAACGACCAGCGCCAGCGTCGGAACCGGCCACGCCGGTCCGATCGAGGACAAGCGCGCCGAGGCGGCCCGCATCGCGGCCCAGCTCGACGCCGGTGCCGGCCAGGTGACGTCGCTGTCGAAGCAGGCCGGCGCGGCCAAGGCACAGCTGGCCGCCACCGAGGCGGCCTTGGTC
>CADDZP010000255.1 GCA_902812475.1 Actinomycetota bacterium
CGCCCTCGGTCCGCCGCCCGACGAGGTCCTCGCGCCGAAGCGCGCCGCCGACTCGTCGCCCGTCGACGTGGGCTTCACCGTGGCCGGGCTCGGAGCGCTCGCGGGCGCGGCCATCGCCACCACATGGATCTCGCGGCGCCGACCGTTCCGCCGGTGAAGCTCGCCGCCGCGGCCGCCGTCGCCCTGGCCGGCATGCTCGCTGCGGGCGAGACTTGCACCGTGACGTCCGCGGCGGCCTCGGTCCCGGTGGTGCACGTCGACATCCACCACAGCCGGTTCGTTCCCGCCGCGTTGTCTCTTCACGCCCGCCACACGGTCCGCTTCGTCGTCCACAACGCCGACCCGATCGACCACGAGTTCATCGTGGGTGACCAGGTCACCCAGGACCGCCACGAGCGGGGCACCGAGGCCCGCCACGACGGGTCCGTGCCGGGCGAGATCTCCGTCCCCGCGGGTGCGACCGTCTCGACGACGTACCAGCTCGGGTCAGCCGGCCAACTGCTGTACGCATGCCATCTGCCCGGCCACTGGGCCTACGGCATGCGCGGCGTCATCCGGATCGCTCAAGAGAGCAACTTCTCTTTGAACAGGGCGAGGACCTGGTCGAGCGCCTCGCGCGTCGGCTGACCGGGCCCATCCTTCAGGTCTTCGGTCAGCACCGAGTGCGCCTGGCGCCGGTGGCCCCACGGGTTGCCGGGTGAAGAGTCGATCTCGACCGCGACGAAGCTGTCGCCCAGCTCGTCCCGCAGGCGCTGGAAGCGTTCGGCGGGCACGACCCGGTCTCCGGTGAAGCGCAGACCGAGGAGGCGCAGCTCCGGCTCGGCGGCGCACCGCGCCTTCACCGTTGCCAGGTCATCGTCGGAGATGCCGAGGTCGCGGCGATGGGCCTTGGTGAGGGGGAACGGCAACGACGGCTGGCTGAGGACGGGCGCCAGCATCACGTCGTCGACCATCATCGCCAGGGCGAACCCGCCGGTGAAGCACATGCCGACGGCGCCGACGCCCGGCCCGCCGCACTCGGCGTGCATCTGGCGGGCCAACGCCCGCAGCCACGCGGTGACAGGGCTCGTCTTGCGCAGGGCGAAGCAGCTGAACTCGCGGGACACACATGCGGGCGCTATCGACTGCAAGACGTAGCCGGCGGACAGACTCTTGCCCGGCACGCCGAACAGGCGCGGCAGGACGGCGGTACATCCGAGATCAGCCACGCGCCGCCCGAAGCCGGCGACCTTGGGCGTGATGCCCGGCATCTCGGCGATGACGATCACCGCCGGGCCCGACCCGACGCGGTAGACGTCCCGCGTCTTGCCGTCGTGGGTGAACGTCGTCTGGGTGAAGGCCTCGAGGGCGTCCGACCAAGGCAACGCGGCGCTCAGTACGTCGAGGTCGTGGCCGACGGCACGGTCGTTCCCGTCGGCCCCTGGATGACGCCGCCGTTGTCGCTGCTCCCGCACGCGGCCAACACCACGGCGACACCCGCGGCGGCGACGAGCGCCAGCGCTCGGCGTCTCATTGGCCGGGCTGATCCCACAACCCGGGCTGGCGGGCGTAGCGGCGAACGCCGCCCCACACCATGTGCTCCATGAAGATCCACGCTCTGCGGTGGATCGAGGTCGGGCCGAAGGCGGCCAGAGCGGCCTTGTGTCGTGGGCACGGATACCCCTTGTTCTTGTCGAAGTCATAGGCCGGGAAGTGCTCGGCCTCTGCCTGCATCAGACGGTCGCGCGTCACCTTGGCCAGGATCGAAGCCGTAGCGATCGACAGGCAGCCGGCGTCACCGCGGATGATGCGCCGGCTGCGGCCACCGCCGACGAAGTCCCACTGGCCGTCGACGAGGACCGCCGACGGCTGGCCGAGGCCGAGCCCGTCAATGGCCCGCTTGGCCGCCAGCTTCTGCGCCGCCGACATGCCCAACGCGTCGCACTCCTCCTGGCTGGCGTGGCCCACACACCAGGCCGCGCACCAGTCGGTCAGGCGGTCGAACATCTTCTCCCGCTGGTCGAGGGTGAGCATCTTCGAGTCGCGGACCTTGTACACGCGGCGGTCCCGAGGCAGGACGGCGGCGCCGACGCTGAGCGGTCCCGCCCACGCGCCCCGGCCCACTTCGTCGACACCGACGACGACCTCGTGGCCGCTCTCCCACAGCGCGCGCTCGACGTGAAGCCCGGGGATCTTGCGCTTGTTGCGCATGAGAGCACCGCTCGCCGTCGGATCGCTCACGGCGCGGGACCTTACCGCCGGTCCGCCGGTGGGTCGGTCAGTCGTTCCAGCGCAGATGGACGCGGGGCGGACCCGGGACGACGCGACCGACGGTCTCCCAGAGCCCGGGGGCCACGTCGGCAGGCACCGACGCGAGCAGCCCGCCCGACGTCTGGGGGTCGAAGCCGAGCGCCTCCACCGCGGGCGGCGCGTCGCAGAGCACGCGGCCTTCGAGGTGGGAGCGGTTGCGGGCATCGCCGCCGGTCCGCACGCCGGCCTCCGCCGTCTCGAGCGCGCCGGGATAGAGAGGAAGGGCGTCGCCGTCGAGCTCGATGCCCACGCCCGAGCGCTCTGCGACCTCCCACGCGTGCCCGAGCAGCCCGAACCCGGTGACGTCGGTGACGGCGTGGGGCGGCTCGGGCAGCGCCTGCAGCTCGTCGGCGGCCAGGCGGTTGAGGCGTCGCATGCCGGCGATCGCCGTCGCCTTGTCTGCATCGCTCGCGCCGGCCAGGAGGATGCCGGTGCCGATCGGCTTGGACAGCACAAGGGCGTCGCCCGGCCGGGCCCCGCCCTTGGTCCACACCCGCTCTGGGTGGACGACGCCCTGCACGGCGAGGCCGAAGATGGGCTCCTCGGAACGGATGGTGTGCCCGCCGGCCACCACGCCGCCCGCGTCGTTCACGATCTCGGCCGCGGCCGACAGAATCGCCGTCACCGCCTCGATCGGAAACCCCTCGGGGAACGCCGCCACGTTGAGCGCGAGAATCACCCGGCCGCCCATGGCGAACACGTCACTGCACGCGTTGGCGGCGGCGATGGCGCCGAAGTCGGCGGGGTCGTCCACCAGGGGCGGGAAGAAGTCAGTGGTCGAGACGAGTGCCGTTTCGTCGTCGAGGCGGTAGACGGCAGCGTCGTCGAAGGGCGCCAGCCCCACCAGGAGCCCCGCCGGCGCCGAGCCGGCAAGGGTCTTGACGAGGCCGTCGAGCGGGGAGGCGCCCCACTTGGCGGCACACCCTCCGCACGACGTCCATTCCGTCAAGCGCAGGGTTGACACGTGTTGGACACTAGGCCGCGGGACAGGGGGGAAATGCGACGTTTCCGCCGAAGTTTCCCGATCGGATTCTGCGGCGGATGGGAACGGACGATGACGACGTTGCTCAACAACGCGAATGACATGATGAGTGCCGTGGACCCCGCCGAACGAGGCGAGTCTCTAGAAGCAGGGATGCGGGTCGAGATCCGGAGCCGGTTCGACCAGCACTGGGCGCGCGGCTTCGAGGTCGTCGACGTCACGGACGGTGGCTACCGCGTCAAGCGTCTGTCCGACAACGAGGTGCTGCCGGCCGAATTTGCCCCCGACGACGTGCGCAGAGAGCGAAAGCGGGGGATGTGGTGGTACTAGGAGCGCCGCCGACGCCTTAGATGCCCTTGAGCCCGGCGATGAACTCGTCGACCGGGATCGCCGTGAGCGTCGTTGTCTTCAGTGTGCCCCTCGCGGCCAGCGTCATGGCGACCTTGGCGATGGTCGCCTCGTCGGGCGCGTCGATGATGTTCAGGAAGTCGTAACCGCCGAGCAGAGCGAACTGCTCGAGGACCTTGACGCCCATGGACTCGACCTCGTCGTTCACCTGGCGCAGCCGTTCGGGGCTGCTGACGAGCGTGGCGGCACCGTCCGGTCCGAGCGTCGACAACATCACGTACTTCGGCATATCGGGAAGTTAACCGACGCGAGCGATCGTGCCCGCCTCGCCCGGATCGGGGTCGGTGGCGAGGAAGGCCTCGACCATCTCACGGGCGACCGTCGGAGACGTGAGGCGGAGTCCGACGGCGAGAACGTTGGCGTCGTTCCACCGTCGGGCGCCGCGCGCCGTCTCGGCGTCAGTGCAGAGGGCGGCCCGGACGCCGCCGACCTTGTTGGCTGCGATCGACACGCCCGTCCCCGTCCAGCAGCAGACGACACCGCGGTCGGCCTCGCCCTGGGCGACGGCCTCGCCGACCTGACGGCCGACCTCGGGCCACGGCTCGTCCTCGACGTCGACGACGACGTCGTGGCCGAGCTGGCGCAAGGACTCGACCATGTCGTCGGTGAGAGGCGTGCGCTCGTCGGTCCCGAAGGCGATACGCATCACCGCGAGGTTACGTACCCTCGCGTTGATGCCCCGCCGCGTCGCCATCGTGCCTCACACCCACTGGGACCGCGAGTGGTACCAGCCCTTCCAGACCTTCCGGCTGCGCCTCGTCGACCTCCTCGACGACCTTCTTCCCCGCCTCGAGGCTGACCCGTCCTACGCCCGCTTCCTGCTCGACGGCCAGATGGCGGTGGTCGACGACTACCTGGAGCTGCGCCCCCACGCCGAAGACCGCCTGCGCAGACTGGCCGCCAGCGGCCGGCTGTCGATGGGGCCGTGGTACGTCCTCATGGACGAGTTCTGCGTCTCGGGTGAGACGATCGTTCGCAACGTGCAGCTCGGCATCGAGCGGGCCGCGGCCTTCGGCGGGGCGATGGACGTCGGCTACCTGCCCGACATGTTCGGCCACGTGGCCCAGATGCCACAGCTGCTGCGCCTGGCCGGCTTCGAACACGCCGTGGTGTGGCGCGGGGTGCCGTCGGCGGTGAACCGCACCGGCTTCTGGTGGTCGGCGCCGGACGGATCGACGGTGCGGGCCGAATACCTGCCCGTGGGCTACGGGAACGGCGCGTCGATCCCCGACGACGCCAAGAGCTTCCTGGCCCGCATCCGCGCCCGCGAACAGGAGGTCGGCGGCCTGCTGGTCGGCGGCCTGCTGTGGATGAACGGCACCGACCACCAGACCCCCCAGCCGTGGCTCGGCCGCGTCGTTGCCGAGGCCAACGACCTGCAGGACGACTACGAGATCACGATCACATCGCTGCGCGAGTACCTGGCGACGGCACCCGTCGACGGACTCCCGGCGTGGCAGGGCGAGCTGCGGTCGGGAGCACGCGCCAACCTGCTGATGGGCGTGGCGTCCAACCGCGTCGACGTCAAGCAGGCGGCGGCCCGGGCCGAGCGGGCCCTGG
>CADDZP010000256.1 GCA_902812475.1 Actinomycetota bacterium
GTGGACCTCCCCACGCGAGCTCGGCGGGGGTCGGGAGCTCGCGTGGGGAGGTCCACAGGCGGTGGGCGGCCTCGGCACCGCCCCGCTCGACGATGCCGCGCACGAAGGCGGCACCGCGGTCGTACTGGGTCTGACCCAATCCGAGGCCGAGCAGGCGCCCGACGAAGCGGTCGGCCTCGGTGGCCTCAACTCGCCGCCGACGCACGGCCTCGGCGACCATGTCGTAGGAGCCGATGAGGCGGCGGCCGACCGTGTCGAGCACGTAGTCGACGTAGCCGACCAGCGGCACCACGAGGGCCTCGATGCGCACCAGCACCTCGCGTTGGGTCGACGTCTGGATGGCGCCGAACAGCGTCTCGGGGTTGCCGAGAAGGGCCTGCAGGCCGCTGGGGTCACCGAGGTCGACCTCGCCCAGGCTGCCCTCGAGGGAGTGGGGGTCGACGTGGAAGCTCGAGACGTACTCGTCGAGCAGCTGACCGAGCCGGGCCCGCACGTGGGCAAGACCGAGCACGGCGTGGTGGGCGACCTCGTACAGGAGCACCCAGAGGCGCAGATCCTCCTCTGGGAGGCTCCACTCGGCGCCGAAGGCGTCGAGGTTGGCGGGCACGACGAGGAGCTCGTCGGAGAGGGGACGGAGCAGCGGTACGTCGTACTGGCCCAGCGCTCGCTGAGCCATGTGGCCGACCATGAGACCCGACTGCATGCCGAGCAGCACGGGGCCGAGAAGCTTCCCCATGCTTCCCAGCAGGTCGGTGCTCGGGTCGGGCTCGACGTCGTCGTCGGCGGCGGTCAGCGACAGCGCCGTGGCCAGCCGCTCGAGCACGGGCTTGTACGCCTCCAGGCTGCGCTGGGCCCAGTCGCCGCGGCCGACGGGGCGGATCTGCAGGACCCCGCCGCCCGGTGCCGTCGGGAGCCCGGTCGCGTTGGCCACGTGCAGCTCGGCGACACGAGCCAGCTCCTCGAACCGCATGCGCACGAGGGGGTCGACGTTGGACTCGGGTTGACCTTCGGTCGCGAGCAGCACCGCGATCTGACGGGCCACGTCCCAGCTCACCGGGCCCTGGCCGCTGAAGAGCTTGGCCAGGTCGCCGAAGATCGGCAGCTGTTCGAAGGGGTTCCCGGATGGACCGGGCTCGGTCATGAGGGCATGGTAGGTCCGGTGCAATCGATATCGGTCATCGGTTCGGAAACCGCGATCGGGCGCGCCGTCGTGCGCCGGCTCGAGGACGCGGGCGCCCACGTGACGACCAGGCCAGGTGACGCGACGACGGTGGTGAAGGTCGAAACCGACGGCCGGGTCGACGTGGAAGGGATGCGCCGGCTGCTGGGTTCGGTCGGTTCGAACGGGCGCGTCGTGTACACCTCGAGCGCCATGGTGTACGGGGCGTGGCCCAACAACCCGGTCCCGCTCACCGAGGACGCACCGTTGCGGCCGAACCCCGGCTTCGCCTACGCCACGTCGAAGGCCGAGAGCGAGCGGCTTGCCCTCGAGTGGCGCGACGCCAACGTCTCGGCCCGTCTCGCCGTGCTCCGTCCCACCACCGTGCTGGGCTCCGATGAACCCGGTGACCGCATGACCCGGCTGCTGCGTGACGTGCTGCCCGCCGGCGTCGCCGAGCCCATCCCGCCGGTGCAGTATCTCCACGACGACGACCTGGCCGACGCCATCGCCCTTGCGTGCGAGGCGGAGCTGGACGGCGTGTTCAACGTGGCCCCCGACGGGTGGATGTCCGAGGACGAGGCCAAGGCGCTCACGGCCGGGCCTGTGCGCCTGCCCGTGCCTCGGCGGGCACGACCGTGGCTCGGCCACGACGTCCCCGACGACGTGCTGCCGTACCTGCTGCATCCGTGGGTCATCGCCAACGACCGCCTCCGCGCCGAGGGCTGGACGCCGCGCTATTCGAGCGAGGAGGCCTTCGTCGCCGGCGCCGGTGTCCCTCGCTGGCAGTCGCTCAGTCTCGGCCGCCGCCAAGCCATCGGCATCGGTGCGGCGGCAGGCGTGGTGGCGGGAGCAGCGACCGCAGCCGTCGCTGTGTATCGACGGCGACGCCGCCAACGAGCTACGGGTTGGCGGGGCGCTCGATGAGCGTGACCGTCATGCGCTTCTCGTCCTTGCCGCGGCGCACGTTGAGGGACACGGCGCTGCCCGGTCGGCGGGTGCGGAGGGCAACGACGAGGGCGCCCATCGTCTTGACAGGCTGACCGTCCACTCCGACGATCACGTCGCGAACCTGCAGGCCGCCCTTCTGTGCGGGACTGCCGTCGACGACGCGGCCCACGAGCGCCCCGCCGTCGATCGCCATGTCCTGGGCGGTCTGGGGGTCGACGTCGGTACCTTCGATGCCGAGCCAGACGTGCACCACCCGTCCGTCGGCGATGAGCTGTTCAGCCGACGACCGAGCGACGTCGATCGGCGTGGCGAACCCCAGCCCCTGGGCCCCGTCGGCGGTGGCCACGGCCGTCGTCAGCCCGATGACGGCGCCGCCCGCGTCGAGGAGGGCGCCGCCGGACGAGCCCGGCGAGATCGGGGCGTCCGTCTGGATCATGTCGAGGAGCGGAGGGCCGCTCTTGGTGTCGAGGCGCCGGTGCAGAGCGCTCACGACGCCGACGGTGACCGACGGCCCGCCGGCGAGGCCGAGTGGTGAGCCGATGGCAATGGCCGATTGGCCCACGCGCAGGCCGGCGGCCGAGCCCAGGCTGGCGACGGGGTAGGGCCCGCCGTCGATCTTCACGACAGCGACGTCGCTGTCGGGATCCGACCCGATCACCTGGCCGGTGCGCTCGGTCCCGTTGTCGCAGACGACCTTGACGCCATCGGCTCCGTCGATGACGTGGAAGTTGGTCAGGACGTAGCCGTCGCTGCGAAAGATGACGCCGGAGCCGCTGCTGTCGCCCTGCTTGCCTTCGACGAGGATCTGGGTGATGGCGGGGCGCACACGTTGGGCGATGTCCTCGACCGACTGGCCCGACGGTGACGACACCGTTTGGATCGGCACCTCCTGGCGTTCGACGACCCGCTCGGTGCCGCCGCGGTCGAACCCGCCGGCGATGGCGACGAGGCCCGTAGCCAAAAGGGCACCGACCATTCCGGAGATCGACGCCACCAGCCACAGGCGTTCGCCCACGCTTCGCTTCGGTCGCAGCACCTCGGTGGGGTGTCGCCACAGACGATCGTCGGGAGGCGGAGGGCTTCGGAACGACGACGGGTCGTCATCGAGCCCGTCATCGAACTCCATGGAATCGAGCATAACGACGGGTAGGCACGGCGTAACCGCGGCCCCAGCCCATACGATGACGGGGTGCGGCTGGTGCCTCCGCGGGACGACGACGACTGGGTGGGGCTCAGCTCCGAGCCCATTCCGGTGGGGCGGGCGGTGGCGTGGGCCGAGCGGCCGGAGTGCGGCGCAGTCGTGCTGTTCACCGGCACGGTGCGTGATCATGCCGAAGGCCGTCCGGGGGTCTCGGAGCTCGAGTACGAGGCCTATGAAGAAGAAGTGGCGCCGCGCCTGGGCGCCATCGCGGGCGAGGCCCGCAAGCGGTGGTCCGTGCTCGGTCGGGTCGCCTTGCTGCACCGCATGGGGAAGCTGTCCGTCGGAGACACGTCGGTGCTGGTCGCCGTGTCGGCGCCCCACCGCGCCGAGGCGTTCGAGGCGGCTCGCTTCTGCATCGACACGCTGAAGATCACCGTCCCCATCTGGAAGCACGAGACGTGGGAGGGCGGCAGCGACTGGGCCCTGTGCAGCCATCCCGTCGACGAGGTGGCGTCGTGAGGGCGTGTTCGAGGCATTCCGCTCGCTGGCGGCCGCCGAAGGCGCACGCGTGACCAACCTCGTGTACCTCGGCATCGCCGTCGTGCTGTCGCTGCTCGGTTCGCTCGTGCTCTGGATGCGGCACCGCAAGCCGCGCTCGATGGAAGCGCACATGCAGCAGTTCGCGCGCGAGCTGGACGCCCTCGCCCCCGACCCCGACTGGAACCGCCGGGGCCGCCGCCGGTCGCATCGAGCGGCGCCACGCAGGGAGCGCCGGCCTGGCTAGGGACCTGGCGATCGACCTGGGCACGGCCAACACGCTGGTGTACGCCAAGGGTCGGGGCATCGTCCTCAACGAGCCGACGGTCATCGCCCTCAACAGCCACACCCACGACGTCCTGGCCATGGGCCAGGAGGCGTGGCACATGATCGGGCGCACGCCGGGCTACATCGTCGCCGTGCGTCCGCTGCGCCAGGGCGCGATCACCGACTTCGAGATCACCCAGCGCATGATCCGCCTGCTCCTGCAGCGCGCCGGGCTGTCCCGCTTCCAACGGCCACGCGTGCTGATCTGTGTGCCGTCGGCCATCACCGAGGTCGAGCGCCGAGCCGTGAAGGAAGCGGCCCGTCAGGCGGGCGCAACCGAGACCCAGCTCATCGAACAGCCCATGGCAGCGGCCATCGGCGCCGGACTGCCGATCCACGAGCCGCGCGGGAACATGGTCGTCGACATCGGGGGCGGCACGACCGAGACGGCAGTCATCTCGCTGGGCGGCATCGTCGCTTTGCAGGCGATCCGCGTCGGGTCCTTCGACATCGACAACGCCATCCAGGCCTACGTGCGCCGGGAGTACGGCATCGCCATTGGGGAGCGGACAGCCGAGGAGATCAAGCTCGCCATCGGCTCTGCCTTCCCGACCGACGACGAGGTCAAGGCCGAGGTGCGGGGACGGGATCTCATGAGCGGCTTGCCGAAGACGGTGATCCTGTCGCCCGAAGAGGTCCGGGAGGCCATCGACGAACAGGTCCGGGCCATCGTCGACTCGGTCGTGCAGTGTCTGGGCGCGGCGCCGCCCGAGCTGGCCCAGGACCTCATCATCGAGGGCATCCACCTCGTCGGCGGCGGCGGCATGCTGCGCGGCTTCGACAAGCGCATCGCCGACGAGACGTCGATCCCGGTCCATCTGGTGGACGCTCCCCTCGAGTGCGTCGTGCTCGGCGCCGGCAAGTGCCTGGAGGCCTTCGAGTCGCTGAAGGTCCTCTTCATGGGCGCCGATCGGTAAGCGCGCTACTCGGACAACAGGTCCTCAGCTGCCTGTCTGACTTGCCAATCCCGATCCTGTAATCCCCCGCGAAGTGCTTGGTCGACGTTGGGGCCGTCGAAGGCGGCGAGGGCGACGATGGCGCGTCGGCGGATGGCGGGACGGTCGCCCGACGCCGCAGCCAGCACGGCGTCGGGCG
>CADDZP010000257.1 GCA_902812475.1 Actinomycetota bacterium
GCCGCCCGTGCCGAGCAGCATGCCGGCGCCGCCGCACGCCTGGCGCAGGCTGTCGACGCGCTTCACCAGGGCGTGGTGCTGTGCGACGCGCAGGGCGACGTCGTCTACCGCAATCTCCCGGCCGAGTCCTTCGCCGGCGCCCGCCACGCCGAGGCCCTCGCCGAGCAGGCCATCGGCGACGTCTTGAAGGCCGCGTGCCGCGACGGCGAACAGCAGGCGCGCAACGTCGATCTCTACGGGCCGCCTCGGCGCAGTCTGCAGATCTCCGCCGTCCCCCTCTCGGATGGGTCTCGCAGCATCGGGGCTGTCGCCATAATCGAGGACGTCTCCGACCGCAAGCGCCTCGAGGCCGTGCGCCGGGATTTCGTGGCCAACGTCAGCCACGAGCTCAAGACGCCCGTCGGCGCCCTCGGGCTCTTGGCCGAGACCCTGGCCGACGAGGACGACACCGCCGTCATCCATCGCCTGGCCGAGCGCATGCAGACAGAGGCCGTGCGTGTCGGCCGCATCATCCACGACCTCCTCGACCTGTCCCGCCTCGAGTCCGAGGAGTCGCCCGAGCGCGACCCGCTGGGCGTGCACCTCGTCGTGGCCCAGGCGTGCGAGCAGATCCGCGCTGCGGCCGAGGCCCGCGGCGTCGAGCTGGACGTGGCCGAGGTACCAGGGCGGATCACGGTCCGCGGAGACCGGCGCCAGCTGGTTTCGGCCGTCTACAACCTGCTCGACAACGCCGTGAAGTACTCCGAGCCCGGCAGCGCCGTGCATCTGCGGTGCGCCACCGACGGCAACTCCGTCGAGATCGCCGTCCAGGACCACGGCATCGGCGTCCCCACGCGCGACTACGAGCGCATCTTCGAGCGCTTCTACCGGGTCGACCGGGCTCGGAGCCGGGACACCGGCGGCACGGGCCTCGGCCTCGCCATCGTGCGCCACGTGGCGACCAACCACGGCGGCACGGTGTCGGTGACGTCCCGCGAGGGCGAAGGGTCGACGTTCCTACTGCGGCTGCCGGCCGGTCCCGGGCCGGTCGCGGTCACCGGGTGGCCAGACGCGGAGGCGGGGTGAGGGTGACCGAGCAGCCCACTGTTCTCGTTGTCGAGGACGAGGAGTCCTTCGTCGAGGCCCTCGTTGTCGGCCTCAAGCGTGAGGGCTTCCGAGTGGAGGTTGCGCGCGACGGCTTGGAAGCGCTCGACGTGTTCGACGCCAGCCGGCCCGACCTCGTGCTCCTCGACGTGATGCTGCCCCGCATGTCGGGCGTCGACGTGTGCCGCGAGATCCGCAACAGGTCGCGTGTACCGATTGTGATGGTGACGGCCAAGGCGTCGGAGATCGACACGGTCGTCGGGCTCGAGGTAGGCGCCGACGACTACGTCACCAAGCCGTACCGCCTGCGCGAACTGGTCGCCCGCATGCGGGCCGTGCTGCGCCGGGCGCCGCGCGATGACGAGCACGAGAGCAGCGGTGACGCCCTCGAGGTGGGCGACGTCCGTCTCGATCCCGAGCGCCACGAGGTGATCGTGCGCGGAGAAGAGATCGTCTTGCCCCTCAAGGAATTCGAAGTGCTCGAGCTGTTGCTCGACAACGCCGGGCGGGTGTTGACGCGGGAGACGCTCATCGACCGGGTGTGGGGACCGCACTACGTCGGCGATACCAAGACGCTCGACGTCCACATCAAGCGCCTGCGGTCCAAGGTCGAAGACGACCCGGCGCGCCCGAGCCGGATCACCACGATCCGTGGGCTCGGCTACCGCTACGAGAAGCCGAAGTAGGCGCAGCTCAGCGGAGGACGAGGGAGAACAGTCCGCCGACGCTGGCGATCCCCAGCGTGAGCCAGGCGATGTAGTCGCTGACGTCACCGCTGTGGATTCGCCGCAGGCCCACAAAGGCCGAGCCGAGGCTGAGGGCGCGCCCCGCCCTGCGCACTTGTTCCGGGATCTGGTTGCGGAACAGGGCATAGGCGGCGAGGGCGAGGGCGCCACCGAGCGCGCCCAAGCCGTACAGGCGCCCGCCCCATTTGGCGGGGCTGACCTCGGCGGGTGGCGTGGTCGCCTTCGCGCGGTCCAACACCGTCGCCGCGTACCCGTGCTGGTCCTGGAAGCGCACGGCCGCATGCTCGGCGCGTCCGGCGAGACCGGGAACGAGACCGAGGCCCAGGCAGGCAGCTAGAAGGACGGCGGCGGGAATGAACATCGACTTCGGCGTGCGGCCGCGGTCCTCCTGCGTCTCGCTCTCGTCCTCTTCCTGACTCTCACCGTCGGCCGAGAAGCGACTGACCTCTCTGGGGCCGAGGCCGAGGAAGACGCGCGCCGTGGCCCGAAGCACGGCTCCGGCGGTGAGGGCCGCGACCAGGCCGAACAGCCACGGCATCCAGTGGTAGCCGGCCTTGGACCCGGCGTCCTCTATGAGGTCGGCGCCCAGTCCCGTTCCGAACGGTGGCACCTCGGCCAGCGCCAGCGCGCCGAACACGAACAGCAGCCCGGTCCAGGGCATGTGCCGAGCGCGCCCCCGCAGCGCCTCCTCGTCGACGCTGCCCAAGCGGTGGAGGAGGATGCCGGCGCCGATGAAGAGCGCTCCCTTCATGGCCCCGTGGGTCATCACGTAGATGGCGACGCCGCCCAGAGCGCTGTGGTCGAGCAGCGCGAACCCGACCAGGAACAGGCCTAGATGGCTGACGGTCGAATAGGCGAGCAGGCGCTTGATGTGCTGCTGCAGGAAGCACATGACGGCGCCCAACACGGCGGTGAGAACGCCGAGCCCGAGCAGCACATGGGACAGGGCGTCGCCGTGGGCGCCGAACGGGCCCGCGAACACCGTCCAGTAGACGCGCGCCGCGCCGTAGAGGCCGAGCTCGACCATCACGCCTGAGAACAGGATGCACACCGGCGTGGGAGCAACGGCGTGGGCGTCGGCCAGCCAGAAGTGGAAGGGCACGACGGCGGCCTTCACGAGAAAGCCGATGAAGATCAACGTGAACGCCACGATGATGAGGCCGTCGGGACCGTGACCGCCGATGGCGCGACCGATCTGGGCGAGGTTGAGGGCGCCGGTGCGGGCGTAGACCAACCCGATGCCGAGCAGCACCATGTAGCCGCCGACGCTGTTGGAGATGGCGAAGTTCAGCGCGCCCTGCAGCGGCGCACGGGTCTCGACCTTGTAGCCGGTGAGGGCGTAGGCGGCCACGCCCATCACCTCGAAGAACACGAACATGTTGAACAGGTCGCCGCTGAGGCTGAACCCGACCATCGCCCCGAGGAAGACCAGCATGAGGATTGTGAAACGATGCTCGACGGTCTCGTCGAAGAAGTGCCACGAAAAGCTGAACGCCGCCACCATCAACACGGCGACGAGCGTTGCTGTGCCCGCGCCGAAGGTGTCGACAGTGAACGAGATGCCCAAGGCGACGCCCTTGACCGGCTTCCACCCCCCGAACCAGTAGACGTCACGCCCGGAGCCGACGTGGATGAGGATGGCGATGCAAAGGGCCGCCGTTGCGACCGCGGTCAACAAGGCCAGCACGTCGGCGACACGCCGGCCGAACACGAATGACCCGGCCGCCATGGTGGCAGCGACGGTGAGCGGGACGAAGACGGGCAGGGGGACGAGCCAGTGCACGAGGCTCAGCCGGCCATGATCCGCGTGTCCGTGGGGTCGACCGAACCCGTGCGCTTGTGCGTCTGCACGGCCAGCGCCATGAGCAGGGCGGCCACGGTGACGCCGACCACCACGTCGGTGAGTGTCAGGGCCTGCACGACCGGGTCGACGGCCTTGGCGCTGGGCTGCGTGTCGAAGAAGATGGGCGCCGTGCCGCCCGCCTTGTAGCCGACCTCGAGGAGCAGCACGTAGGTCGACGACTGCAGCACGCCCATGCACATGACCATGTGGATGAAGTTGCGGCTGCTGACGATGCCGTAGAGGCCGACGACGAACAGCCAACCGGCGAGCACGAACGGCATGACGTCCATCAGCCGTGCGTCACCCTCGCACCACCAGCGCCTGCTCGAGGAACTCCCACATCACGAGCAAGAGGCCGCCGGCGACCTCGAGCCCGACCGAGAGGTTGATCACGGGGATGGTGCCTGCCGAGAACACCTCGCTCGCCTTGCCGAGCGGGAAGACATTCTCGAGGAAGGCGGCGCCGGCCAGCATGGCGATGAAGCCGATGGCGACGAAGCCGCCCGCGCCCGCCCCTTCGCCGAAGTCGAGCAGGCCCTTCGGGCTGACTTGGCGGAAGACGATGTAGCGCCCGCCCAGGTACACCATCAGCGGAGCCGTAGCCAGGATCACTCCACCCTGGAAGCCGCCGCCCGGCGTGAGATGGCCGTGCACCACGATGTAGATCCCGAGGAGCACGATCGGAGCGACGAGCGCCATGCAGATGACCTGGACGGCACCGGCGGTCTCGGCAGCCGGATGGGATTCGTCGCGGTCGTCGCTCGACCCCTCCTGTCGCTCGCGGCGCTGCACCCGCAGCAAGGCGCTGGTGCCCATGACGGCGGCGAACAGGATGAACTCCTCCCCGATGGTGTCGACGCCGCGGAAGTCGAAGTTCACAGACGCCACGGCGTTGGTCGCGTGGCGAACCGGCACCACCTGGGCGTTCACGACGTTGCCATAAGGCCCGGGGTAGTGCCCGAACGACGGCAGGCCGGTGAACGACCACACGAGCAGGGCGGCGACGCCGAGCGCGGGGAGCACGAACAGCAACAGTCGGGTCCGAGTGCTCATCCGCTCATCGCCGTTGCCGGATCTTGGCCAGCGTGAGGACCGTCATCAGCGGGTACGCCATGGCGCCGACGACGATCGCCGAGAGGGAGACATCGGGTGCCTGGAGGACGAGGAAGAGCAGCACCAGAGACATGCCGAAGAAGGCGAACACCATCGCCTGCGGCAGCGGGTCGCGGTTGAGGACGACGGCCGTTGCGAACACTGCGACGCTGACCATGGTGAGGCCCTGGAGGACGCCCGTCACCGTTCGCCCTCGGACGCCCGCCAGTCGCCTCGCTCACGCACCCGCTTGGCGCGCGCCGTCGCCTGGCTGAGGATCGGGTTGAGGACGATGAACACGGTTGCGACGAGGAGCGCTTTGAGGGCGCGTCCGTCGAACGCCTCTCGGGCGACGATGGCGACGGCCACCAACGCGGGCGACACCACCGACACGGGTGCGATGAAGTGCAGGCGGTCGAGATCGTCGCGTGCCGCCACCAGACC
>CADDZP010000258.1 GCA_902812475.1 Actinomycetota bacterium
ATGACCGTGAGGCCGAGCTCGCCGAGCAGCTGCAGCAGGCTCCACGGGTCGTCCTCGTAGTAACGCAGCGGGAAGAACGTCCGCGCCGCCGCGTAGACGACGAGGGCGCTGCCCCAGAGGCCGTCAGAGATGTGGAGCGGGCCCCGCAGGGCGGCGATGACGAAGCCGACGACGACCGTCCCCCAGCGGATGCCGGGGACGAGCGGCGAGAACGCCGCCAGACGGTCGGCGCGGTCTAGCGCAGCGCCTTGCTGATCGAGGAGCCCGCGGGGCCGAGCACGATCACGAGCACGGCCGGGAAGATGAAGGCGACCAGCGGGAACATGATCTTGACCGGCAGCTTGCCGGCCCGCTCCCGCGCCCACTGCCGACGCTTGGACCGCATCTCCGCGGCCTGCGTCTTCAGCACCCGCCCGATCGGGATCCCGAGAGCGTCTGCCTGCAAGAGGGCGAGAACGAAGTTCGATAGCTCCGGTACCTCGGTGCGTCGCTTGAGGTTCTGGAACGCGTCCCGCCTCGGCAGGCCGAGCTCCATCTCCCTCAGCGTACGGGAGAACTCGTCGGCCAGGGGCGACGTGAAGTTCTGGCACACGACCTCCAAGGCGCCTTCGAAACCCATGCCGGCTTCCACCGAAATGGCGAGCAGGTCGAGCGTGTCGGGCAGGTCGCGCAGGATCATGTCCTTGCGCTCTGCCACCTTGCGGTTCAGCCACGCCGACGGGAACAGCGCACCCATCGTCGGCAGCAGCACCAGGTAGAGGATGGCCTTGCTGGTCGGCGGGTGGGCGAGGAGAACGATGGCGAGGGCGGCCGCCGCCATCAGGCCGGTGAGGGCGGCCTGGGCGGTGACGAACTCCTCGGCGCGCACGGTGCTGGCGAGCCCGGCGAGCAGGAGCTTCTTGTGCACGCTGTCGAGGTAGCTCGACGGCGTGAGGCTGCGGATGGCGTTGAACCCGCGCTCGCCCATGGGCTTGACGATGCGGGTGAGGAACGGCTGCTGGAGCCGCGCCTCGTAGTCGCCGAGCTCCAGGTCTTCGGCCTCGAGCTCCTTGAGGTACTCGAAGGCGTCCTCTGACGAACGGCGGAAGTGACGGGTGAGCACGTTCATTTCCTCACACCTCGATCGACTTGATCATGCGGAAGATGATGCCGATGCCGACGGCGACCGAAGCGGCCGTAGCTGCCAGTACGGCGATCCCCCAGCCCCTGTACATGGGCCTCATGTATTCGGGGTTGATCACCTGGATGGCGAGCAGCAGGAACAGCGGCATGCCGCCGAGAACCCAGGCCGACATGCGGCCCTCGGCGGTGAGGACCTGCACCTCGCGGCGCACCTCCTCGCGGGCTCGGATGAACTCGGCCAGCGTGTGCAGGAGGTCGGCCAGCTTGCCGCCGACCGTCTGCTGGATGCGGATGGCCTGCACCACCCAGTCGAGGTCCCGGAGCTGCAGACGAGCGGCCATGCGAGCCAGCGCGTCCACGAGGGGGTCACCGAGGCGGGTCTCGGAGACGACCCGGGCGAACTCCTCCGCCAGCGGGGGCTCGGACTCCTCGCACATCATCTGGATGGCCCGCAGGAAGGTGTGACCGGCCGACAGCGAGGACGCGATGAGGCTCAGCGCGTCGGGGAGCTGGGCGGCGAAGGCGTTGCGGCGCGAGGTGATCTTGCGCTTGAGGAATGCCACACCACCCAGGGGGCCCATCGCCAGACCGACGATGCCGAAGAACCATTCGGCGGTGATCCCGGCGAGAACGGCGCCGAGGGCGAGTCCGGCGGCCAGCGAGACGATGACGAACTCGCCTGGTCGCATGGGGATGTGGGCTTCCTCCAGCTGCTTCTTGAGCGAGCCCCCGGCGTCGACGTGGTCGACCATCTTGCCGGCGATCGACACGGTGCCGGCCACCAGGCCCCGCTCCGTGACGGCTTCGATCGGGACGTCGCGCTCGCCGAAGGGCAGATCGAGGATCTCGACGAGGGCACGCTCACGGCGGCGGGCCCGCACGAGCCAGGCGATGACGAGGACGGCCAGCAGGACGCCGCCGCCCGCGACGATGAGGGTCGTCTGCGAACTCACCGGGCACGCTCCGGGGCAGCCAGTTCGCGGGCGCTGGGCACGCGGACCTTGCGGGTGGACTCGGGCCGGGCGTCGGTCGGGACGGGGCCGCGGTGGGCGTGGAAGACCTTGGCCGGCAGCTCGATGCCGAGCTCGTTGAGCTTGTCGACGAACTTGGGTCGGAGGCCGGTCGCAGCGAGCTCACCCGACGGACGCCCGTCGCGGGACGGCAGGGTCCGGTACTTGAACACTTCCTGCAGCAGGATCGTGTCGCCCTCCATGCCCTGGATCTCGGTGAGCGACGTGACGACACGGCGGCCGTCGGGCAGCCGATCGAGGTGCATGATCAGGTGCAAGGCCGAGGCGATCTGCTCGCGGATGGCCCGCACGGGCAGGTCGAAGCCGGCCATGAGCACCATCGTCTCGAGGCGGCTGAGGGCGTCGCGAGGGCTGTTGGAGTGCACGGTCGTCATCGAGCCCTCGTGGCCGGTGTTCATGGCCTGGAGCATGTCGAGCGCCTCGCCGCCGCGGACCTCGCCGACGATGATGCGGTCGGGCCGCATACGCAGGGCGTTGCGAACGAGGTCGCGGATGCGGACCTCGCCTGAACCCTCGGCATTGGGCGGCCGGGCCTCGAGGTTGATGACGTGCGGCTGCTGGAGCTGGAGCTCGGCCGCGTCCTCGATGGTGATCACGCGCTCGCCGTCAGGGATGAACGACGACAGCACGTTGAGGTTGGTCGTCTTGCCGGTGCCGGTGCCGCCGGAGACGAGGATGTTCATCTTGCCCCGGACGCACGCCTCGAGGACGGCGGCCAGGTCGAGGGTGAAGGTGCCGAAGTTGATGAGGTCCTTGACCTTGTAGGGGTCAGCCGCGAACTTCCGGATCGTCAGGACCGGCCCGTGGATAGCCAGAGGCGGGATGATGGCGTTGACGCGGGACCCGTCTGGCAGGCGGGCGTCGACCATGGGCGCCGACTCGTCGATGCGACGGCCCACGGCCGAGACGATCTTCTCGATGACGGCCCGGTACTGGACCTCGTCGGTGAACGAGGCGCCCGTGTGCTCGATACGGCCCTCGCGCTCGACCCAGATGTCGTCGAAGTTGTTGCACATCACCTCGGTGATGGCCTCGTCGGCGAGGAGCGGATCAAGGGGGCCGTAGCCCAGCGTGTCGCGGAAGACCTCCTCCACGAACTTGCGCCGCTCGATCGGCGACACCTTGACGTCCTCGCGCTGCACGATGCGGTCGAGGGCGCCGCGCACCTCCTTCATGAGGTTGTCCTCGGACAGCCCGCCCATCTTGGGCGCGACCTCGGCGAGAACCAGCTCCCGGACCTTGCGCTTGGAGGAAGCCCAGTTGCTGTTCGACACCGTCTTGCTGTTGCGGCGGGCCGTCTTGCCGTCGGTACGGGGCCGCAGCTTGGTCGTGCCCGCTGCCTTGCGCTCCTGCTCCTCCAGAGCGGCGAGCTTCTCGGAGAGTTTCACTCCAGGACCTCCTAGGCGTTGCTGTTCGTGGCCACCGCCGAACGCCGGAACAGGCGTCCGAGGAAGCGGTTGTGGGAGTTGGTCGAGACCTCGGGGATGCGCTCGCGCACGTCCTCCGGTAGATAGCTGCGCAGCCCGGCGCCGATGCGCCGGCTGACCTCGGCATTGGGGTTGAACGCCATCACCGGCATGCCGACGTTGATGGACTTGCTGACCTCTCGGGCGTAGGGGAGCACCGACATGAACCCCTGGGGGAAGAGCTTGGTGATCTGCTCGATGTCGATGCCGACGTCCTTCTCGGCCTTGTTGAGGATGAGCTGGACGTGCTCGGACGGGATCTTCAGCTTGTCGAGCGTGTTCAAGAAGACGCCCATGTTGCGGACGCTGGGCAGGTCGAGGGTCGCCAGCGTGAACAGCTCGTCGGAGAGGTCGAAGGCGGCAAGGACGATCTCGGTGAGGGCCGCGGGCGTGTCGACGATGACGTAGTCGAACTTGGTGCGGATGGCCTCGATGATGCGGGTGACGTCCGGCGGGCTGATGCGGTCGGCCTCGGAGGGGTCCTTCGGCGCGGGCAGCAGGTAGATGCCCGTGTCGTGCCTGACCATGTACTCCTCGATGTGGTCGGCCAGGGCGCTGTCGTCTTCCTCGTCGCGCTGGAGGGCGTCGAAGATGGTGAAGCGGGGCCGCAGGCGCAGGGCCGTGGACACCTCGCCGAACTGCAGGTCGAGGTCGACGATGCAGGTCCGCTTACCGGTGTAGTGCGTGAGGAAGTAGGCGAGGTTGGTCGCGTAGAACGTCTTGCCGCAGCCGCCGGTCGCCGACGACGTGGTGAAGACGCGGCCGATGCCGCTGTTGGCTGCACCGGCAGCGGATGCGGGCGCCGCCACCTGCTGCTGGCGACTCAGCTCGATGGCCCGCTGCATGCTCTCGAGCAGCATCTCGTCGTCGATGGGCAGCTGCAGGAGATCGATGGCACCGGCCCGCACGATCTCGCGCAGCCGGGCCTCGGGACGACGGTTGAAGGCGAGCAGCAGGCTCATGGCCGGGAGCTCGTCGTGGATGACCTCGAGGCGAGCGAGACCGGCGCGGGTCCCGAGGCTGGGACCGGCGACGAGGACGTCGAAGGGCCCTTCTTCGGTCAGGACGTCGCCGACGGATCCCACGCGGGTGCAGGACGCCACCTCCGGGCGGGGCCGGATGCCGTCGGTCACGCCGCGCACCTGCTGGACGAGGGCGTCGCCTCTGTCGAGAACAAGGATTTTCGGATTGCGCATCAGGATACGTCCATGGTGTTCGGGCGATTTGCCATCCGGATTCGGGTCTCCCTTGCTGGTGAACCGAAGGGCCAGTGGAGCGCTTTGGCTTTTCGCAGTTCGCTCTGTCACCGTCCATTTTCGGCCTTCGACCCGAAACCGTGCATGGTCCGGTCGACCCATTTCCGTATGGCCCGCTCGGGTCATCCTTCTCGACGGGGAAGCGTTGTCCCATGCACCGATAATTCCGATCTGCGGGACCGCATGGGCCACCTGCAAATAGCCCGTTGGGACTATGGAGTTATCGTCTATAGGGCTCCGATAATTTCGACGTGACCAGGAAGCATGCGCTCAGGGACGCTTCTGAGCAACGGCAAATGAAGCGTCTTCA
>CADDZP010000259.1 GCA_902812475.1 Actinomycetota bacterium
TCCTCGACGGGCTGCGGTTCCTCAGGGACAAGCCCGTGCTCGTGAGCACGTTCGTCATCGACATCGACGCCATGGTCTTCGGCATGCCCGTCGCCCTGTTCCCCGCCCTGGCCGCCGACGTGTTCGTCGGCGGCGCCCAGACGGTCGGACTCATGCTCGGAGCAGTCGGTGCCGTCGCCTTTCTCGGCAGCCTCTTCAGCGGCTGGGTGCCCCGCGTGCGTCGTCAGGGACTGGCCGTCGTCGTCGCCGTCGTCTTCTGGGGCATTGCGATCACGCTGTTCGGACTGGCGAGGTGGCTGCCCGTCGCCCTCGTCCTGCTGGCGGCCGCCGGTGCGGCCGATGTGGTTTCCGCAGTGTTTCGAAACACGATCCTGCAGCTGTCGGTACCGGACTCATTTCGGGGAAGGCTCTCCGGCGTGCACATCGCTGTGGTCGCCGGGGGACCCCGGCTGGGTGACGCCGAGGCGGGCGGCGTGGCCGCCCTGTCGACGCCCCGTATCTCCGTCGTTTCCGGCGGCTTGGCGTGCATCGCGGGCGCCCTCGTGATCGCCAAACTGGTGCCCGCGTTCACCGGGTATGACTCAGAACACGCGCCCGTATACTCCGCTGACGCGCCCACCACGGGTACGAAGGGAGAGGTGCATGGCTGACGGCGCCAAGGTACGCACGGTCTCGGATCTCATGACGGCCGACGTGCTCACCGCCACACCTTCGGAGACCATCGCCGCCGTGAGCGCCCGCATGGGCGACCGCAAGGTGGGCTCGATCGTCGTCGTCGACGACGCACGGCCCGTCGGCATCCTCACCGAGCGCGACATGATCAAGGTGGCGGCGTCCGGCACCGACACCTCGGTGGCCAAGGTGTCCGAGTGGATGACGGAGAATCCCGACACCGTCGAGCCCGACGTCGACGTCGACGACGCCTTCCACCGCCTCACCGAGCACGGCTACCGGCACATGCCCGTCGTGCAGGACAGCAAGCTCGTCGGCATCGTCTCCCTGCGGGACCTGGTGCGCATCGCCCAGATCCGCCCCGTCGAGCACCCCAGCCTCATGGAGGCGCCCAGGGGACTCGAGGGTGTCGTCGTGGCCGAGACCGAGATCGGCGACGTCCGCGGCCAGGAGGGCTTCTACCACTACCGCCAGTACAACGCCGTCGAGCTGGCCGAGAAGCGTTCGCTCGAGGACGTGTGGTTCCTCCTCTACTACGGCCATCTGCCGTCGAAGAAGGAGCGCGAGGAGTTCGTCACCGCCAAGCGCAAGTACCGGGAGATCCCCGACAAGGTGAAGGAGCTGCTGCCGGGCATCGCCAACGCCGGTGACCACTTCATCCCCCTCGACGCCCTGCGCACGGCGGTCTCATTGCTCACGTACGGCGCCGACTTCAAGCCCAGCCTCGACATCAGCCTCGACGAGCTGCGCGAGAACGCCCTGCAGGTGAGCTCGGTGATCCCGACGCTCATCATGGCCCTGTACCGGCTCAACAGGGGCCAGGAGCCCATCGAGCCCCACCCCGAGCTTCCGTACTCGGCCAACTACCTCTACATGCTCACGGGCGAGGAGCCGTCGCCGGAGGACGCCCGCGCCGTCGAGCAGTACCAGATCTCCACCATCGACCACGGCTTCAACGCGTCGACGTTCACGGCGCGCGTGATCACATCGACGGGCGCCGACCTCGGCGCCGCCGTCGTCGGCGCCATCGGTGCACTGTCCGGCCCGCTGCACGGCGGCGCCCCCAGCCGCGCCCTCGACATGCTCGATGCCATCGGCACACCCGACAACGCCGAGCCGTGGGTGCGCGACGCCGTCGAGCACGGCAAGCGCATCATGGGCTTCGGCCACCGGGTGTACAAGACCGAGGACCCGCGTTCGCGCATGCTCAAGGGCGTCGCCGAGCGCCTCGGCGGCGAGAACGTCGAGTTCGCCAAGCACATCGAGAAGACGGTCGTCGACGTGCTCGCCGAGCTGAAGCCCGGGCGCCAGCTCTACGCCAACGTCGAGTTCTACGCGGGCGTCGTGATGGACAAGGCCGGTCTGCCCCGCGACCTGTTCACGCCGACGTTCGCGTCGAGCCGGGTCATCGGCTGGACGGCCCACATCCTCGAGCAGGCGGCCGACAACCGCCTCATCCGGCCCAGCGCCCACTACGCGGGCCCGCCTCCGCCCGAGCCTGTTCCGGATCCCGAGTGAATTTCGCCCTCGAAGCAGAGCTTCTCGGGCGAGCAAATCGTGCTGCGGGCGACCGGCAAAGCCGGCTCGCCCTTCGCGCTCATTTTCTTGGCTGACAGCCGGCGAGGGCGCCTTCGGCGCCGTGGGCGGCCGTCAGCGATTCCACCGCCGACCGCGAGCTCAGTTTGATGGGAGTATCCGTTTCGGAGGCGCACGCCGTCGACGACGAGCTCGTCGAGGCGTTCGAGCGCCTGATTCCACAGCTGTCGCGGTCGAACCCGCCCCCGTCGGAGCACGAGCTCGACGAGCTCGTTCGCTCGGAGGCGAGCCACCTCCTCGTTGCGCGCGACGACAACGGCACGATCGTCGGGTCGCTCACGCTCGTGGTCTTCCGCATCCCGACGGCCGTGCGGGCATGGATCGAAGACGTCGTCGTCGACGAGGCGGCCCGAGGTCAGGGCGTCGGCGAGACGTTGAACCGCGAAGCACTGCGCATCGCCAAGGAGCACGGCGCCCGCACCGTCGACCTCACCTCACGCCCCTCACGCGAGGCCGCCAACCGCCTCTACCAACGCCTCGGCTTCGAGCCGCGCGAGACGAACGTCTACCGGTACGAGTTGTAGGCCAGGAGCCGCGTCGAGGAGAAAGCGCCGGCAGGTCCAAGGTTGTGCCTCCAAGGTTGGATCTTGGGCCTGGGATGCAACAAATCTTGGGGCGTCGCAGAGAGGTCCAACGAAGTAGCCCATTATGTTGTAGCTTCTCGGTGTGAACAAGGAGCGTTTCACCTCAACGCGCTTCGGCGAGGTGGTGAAGACGCCGGGTCCCCACGGGTTCCTGACATTCATCCCGGCGCCACTGCCTCGTTCGCTGCCGCTCCCGGACGAGGTCGTGTTCCGCCTTTCGGAGGCTGACCGAGCGCTCGGACGCCTTGCCGGCGCAGGTCGGCTGTTGCCGAATCCACACCTTCTCGTCAACGCCTATGTCACTCGCGAGGCCGTCGCGAGCTCACGCATCGAGGGCACGCAGGCGACGATTTCCGATGTCTTCGAAGCTGCGACCGAGGACGGGCAGCCGACGAGTGATGTGCGTGAGGTCGTCAACTACATCTCGGCGATGAACGTTGGTTTGGAACGACTTGAGCGTCTGCCCCTCTCTCGTCGGCTACTCGCGGAGATCCACGGGGTCTTGCTCGCTGGCGTGCGAGGCGGCGAGCGCGGACCCGGCGAAGTGCGACGGTCGCCAAACTGGATCGGGTCGCCTGACAACCGACCGGAAACTGCGGTGTTCGTGCCGCCGCCCGCCGAAGACATGGAGCGGGGCTTGAGTGACTGGGAGCGATTCGCCCACGAAGACATCCCGATGCCGCCGCTCATCCGCTGCGGCCTACTCCACTACCAGTTCGAGACGCTCCACCCCTTCCTCGATGGCAACGGCCGTCTCGGCCGGCTCCTCATCATCTTCTTCCTTCTCAGCCAGAGACATCTGCCCAGCCCGCTGCTTTACGTCAGTTCATTTTTCGAGAAACACAAGAACCAGTACTACGACCGTCTGCAAGCTGTGCGCGAGTCCGGCGACGTCGAAGGATGGCTCCGATTCTTCTTGACCGCAATAGCTGAGCAGGCCAACGACGCCGTGGCACGAGCCGAGGCATTGACAGACGTGCGCGAGCAGTTCCGCATGTCGCTGCGCGGGTCTCGATCTCGTGCCGGCGAGGTTGTCGACATGCTGCTCGAGAATCCGTACGTCACAACGGCCACGGTCTCGCGACGTCTCAACATCACCTACCAGGGCAGCACGAACCTGTTGCGACAGCTCGAGGGCCTCGCGATCCTTCGACCAGCCCGTCGCATAGCAGGTCGCTCCAACCGCTGGGTGGCCCACCGGGTGCTCGATGTGCTGACCAACTAGCGGCGGCAGCTTCTGCCCGAAGAAGAAGACGGCGGTCGAGAAGGCGGCGGCTAAGAGGGCCACGCGGGGCCGGAAGTAGCGTCTGGGTATGAGCGACACGCCCACCGAGCTGGTCCGCCGTTTCTGTGCCGCGTGGGGTGACGGCGACCTCGACGCCATCGTCGCCTTCTTCACCGACGATGCCGTGTACCACAACATTCCCGTCGACCCCGTCACCGGCAAGGAGGCCATCAAGTCGACCATCGCCGGCTTCACCGCCGGAGTCGACAAGATCGAGTTCCGGGTGCACAACATCGCCGCCGACGGCAACGTGGTGATGACCGAGCGCACCGACGTGTTCGTCACCCCGGCCAAGACCATCGAACTGCCGGTCATGGGTACGTTCGAGGTCGCGGGCGACAAGATCGTCGCCTGGCGCGACTACTTCGACATGAACCAGTTCATGTCCCAGCTCAGCGGGTAAAGGGGGGTAGGCGGAATCCCCCGATAGGGGTACCGTTCGTAACGAGAGCCGCGAGCGACGCGGCCGCGTCAAACCGCTCACCGACCTTGCCTCCTCGTCCCCCCACCGGTGCAGTGCCTGACCCCATCGGCGCTGCGTCGGCGCGCCTGTTCGCCGCCGGCGTCGAGCGCAGCCAGCGCCTCGTCGCCCTTCGGTTCCTCGGCGTGCTGCTCGAGAACGCCGATGAGGGCGGCCACGTGCGGTGTGACCCCGACGACCTCGTCGGTCTCGGCCTGCTCAACGGCATGCTTCCCGAGGAGGTCACGCGGAGCCGGGGGCTGCTCGAGACCTTCGCCATCATCGACCGGCGACCATCGGGTTGGTTCATCGAGAACTTCGCCCCTGTCGGCAACGAGGTGCCTCCCGCCGATGTGCTGGCCGCCATCGGCCGGGTCCTGGCCCAGCCCGTCGGGTCCGACGCTGCGCCGGCCTCCCAGCCCGCGCCCGCCCCGACCGTCGTCGCCATGGACGAGGCGCGCACGCGCATCCTGTGCGTCCGCGAGGACCACTCTGCGTCCGACGCGCGGACAGAGCCGCAGGATGCGCTCGTCGCCGTCGACGCTTCATCGGGCAACGTGGCGGTACTGGTCGAG
>CADDZP010000260.1 GCA_902812475.1 Actinomycetota bacterium
CCCGACCCCGCCCCCTCGCCGCCACGTTCCGTCCGGGGTGACGGCGGCGCAGCACCACCGGTTCGTCGGACGGGCACCGGAACTGGCCCGCCTCGAGGACGCCTGGCGCCGAGCGGTCACCGGCAACGCCCAGGCCGTCCTCGTCAGCGGTGAGCCGGGCATCGGCAAGACGGCGCTCGCTGCACGGCTGGCCGACGACGTCGTGGCCGCGGGGGGGACGGTCCTCTTCGGTCGTTGCGATGAGATCAGCGTCGTCGCCTTCCAGCCCTGGGTCGAGGCCCTGACCGAGTACGTCGAACATGCGACGCCGGCCGAGCTCACCGCCGCGCTCGGTGGGCGCGCCGCCGACCTTGCCCTGCTCGTACCTGCGGTCGGCAGGGTGCTGCCGAACGCCGTTGGGAGACAGACCGAGCGCACCGTTGCGGGCCAGGAGCGCTATCGCATCTTCGAAGCGGTCGGCGCCCTGGTCGGTGCCGCGTGCGGGTCGGCGCGGACAGCCGTCGTCCTCGACGACTTGCAGTGGGCCGACGACTCCACCCTCCAGCTGCTGCGCCATGTCCTCCGGCGCCGTATGCGGTCGCCGCTTCTCGTGGTCGCCACGTACCGGGACACCGACCGGCACCGTCTCGCTGCCGTCCACGCCGCCCTCGACGACCTCGCCATCGAGAGCCGGACGACCCGCATTCGCCTCGCCGGACTGTCGCGGGCCGAGGTCGCGGAGATTCTCGGTGCCGGGGGCACGGAGGTTCGGGACGCCGGCTACGACCGACTGGCCGGGACGCTGTGGCGCGACACGATTGGCAATCCCCTCTTCGTGCACGAGACGCTCCGTCACCTGCAGGACACGGGCGCGGTGGAGCACATGGCCGACGGGCGCTGGCACGCGCGCCGGCGCATCGACGACGTGAGCGTGCCCGAGAGCGTGAGCGATGTCATCCAACAGCGGCTGGCCCGGCTCTCCCCGGCGGCCGACGACGCCCTGCGCGTCGGCTGCCTGGCCCACGAGGTTCGCCTGGACGTCGTCGCCCACGTCACCGGCGTCGCCGAAGAGCAGGTGCTCGGTGCGCTCGAACAAGCCACCGCGGCGGGCATCGTGCAGGAGTCGGGCATGTGGTCGCGGTGGACCTTCACGCACGTGCTCGTGCGTCAGAGCGTCTACGAAAGCCTGGGCGCAACCAGGCGCGCCGTGCTCCACCGACGCGTCGGCGAGGCGCTCGAGGAGCTCGACGGGACAGACGACGGCCCCCACCTCGGCGAGCTCGCCCACCACTTCCTTCGTGCCGCCGGCGAGGGCGGCAAGGCGCTCGAGTACGCCCGCCGGGCCGGCGACTACGCGTTGTCGGTCAGCGCCTACGACGAGGCAGCCCGCCACTATGGGGCTGCGATCGAGGCGGCCACCACGATCGGCGCACGTCCCGACGACGTGGTCGACCTCCTCTTGGCCCAAGCCGATGCCGAGGGGCGGGCCGGCGACACCCGCCGAGCGAGAGCGACCTTGGAGCGGGCGGCAATGCTCGTGGCCGGGACGGGCGGCGAGGCGGTGGCGCGCGTCGCGACTGCCTACGCCGCTGCCGGCGTGCGCGTGGTTTGGGCCGACAACGGGCACACCGACGCTCGCACCGTCGCCCTCCTCGAGGACGCGCTCCGCGACCTTCCTGAGGGCGACAGTCCGTGGCGGGCGCGCACGATGGCGGCGCTGGGCCAGGCCCTCCAGTGGTCTCCAGAAGCGCTGCGCCGACGCCAGGCGCTGACGGCCGATGCCGTCGCCATGGCACGACGCCTCGGCGACGCCTCGTTGACGGGGTTCGCCCTGAGCATGCGCACGCTCGCCATCTGGGGACCGTCCGCGAGCGTCGAGATGACGGCGAACGCCGTCGAGATCGTCGACATCGCCACGTCCGTCGGCGACCGGCGCCTCGAGACGTTCGGCCGGGCCGTGCTCGCTTATCAGCTGGTGGAAGAGAACCGCATCGGTGAGGCGGCGCCCGCCGTCGCTCGCCTGCAGGAGCTCTCCGAGACGTTGCGTGACCCACTCGGCCTGCAGGTCGCCATGGGCCTGGAGGCAGGCCTGGCCCTGGCCGAAGGTCGGTTCGCGGACGCCGAGCGCCTGATCAACGAGACGTTCCAGCGCGGCCAGGACGCGCGGGACCCAGCGGCGTTCGGGATGACGGTCATCGGCGCGGGGGTACTGCGGATCCTGCAGGGACGCGCCGTCGAGATGGTCAGCGCCATCCCTGAGATGGGCACGATCTACCCCGACTTCGCCGACACCCAGCACGCCGTCGAGGCGGCAACGCTCGGAGAGTGCGGACTGCTCGACCAAGCCGAGCGATCGCTGGCCCAGATGGGTCTCCCCGCGTCCAGCGACGAGATAAGGGGCACGCTCGACATGTTCCGGATGCACACAGCGGCACGAGCGTGCTTCTACTGCGGCGACGCCACGAAGGGTGCCGCCGTGTACGACCTTCTCCTTCCGTTTGCGGACAGCAACGTGATGGCCAGCCCCTTCACGCTGGGCTCGGTGCATCTGGCCCTGGGGATGGCAGCCACCGCCGCGGGCCGCGTCGACGAGGCGGACCACCACTTTGCTGCCGCCGTGGAGCGTCACCGATCGGCAGGCTGGCGCGCCCTCGTCGCCGAGACGCTGTGGTTCCACGCCATGGCTCGCGCCGAGCGAGCCGGCGCTGACGACGATCCCATCCTCGCTCGCGCCATCGACGAGGTGATCGAGATCGGCACGGCGGTCGGCATGTACGGCCGCGTGAGAAGTGCTCTCGATCTCCGGGTCCGCCTTGGCCGGGCTGACGGGCGGGTGCGCGCCTCGGCCCCCGGCGTGCTTCGCCGCGACCGCCTCAAGGCTTTGCTCGCCATGCGAACGCGGGCGGTCGTGGCCGCATGGACGCGCGGACGCTCGGACGACGAACTGGCACGGCGCTTTGGCACGCGGCGACCGCAACGAGCGCTGTTCGCGGGTATGGCGCGTGCGTTCCAACCTTCGCTGGCGTCCGGCTTCGAAGGCGATCTCTCCTTCGAGCTGTTGCGTCACGACGCCGACGCGGACGCCGATCCTGGTGCCGACTGCTGGACGGTCGAAATCCACGGCGACAAGGCCACCGTTCGCCAGGGCACGAGCCGATCGGCGGCGGCCGTCATGCGCGCCAGTGTCCCCACGTTCGTCCGCGTGGCAGCAGGCGAGATGCACGGCAGTGTCGCCCTGGTCGAGGGCCTCGTCGTCGTGCGCGGCGACGTGATGCTCGTCGCCCGTCTCGGCGACATGTTCGGCGCCGTCGATCCCGGCCAGCGGGTCCCTCGACGTGGCCGCGTTACATCTCGAGGGGATTCACGCCGCCGAACATCTCGGTGAGACGGCTCGCCAGCACGACGTCGCCTTCGGCCGTCACGCGGCGTTGCAGCAGGGCGCCCACGGGCGTCAGCTCTCCTGCGACGAGTCGGACGAAGTCGGGGACGCTGGCCCGCACGGTCGCCGCCGCGTCGGGTGCGGCGCCCTTCAACACCGTCGCCCGGTGCCCTTTGACGTCGACGGTCCAGACGGACGGGCCTCCGCCGTCCTGGCCGGTGTAGGGCGAGGCCAGCTCGAACACGACTCGGCCTTCGAAGCCAAACGCCAGCGACGGCTGGAAGGTCCGGGCCATGGTCTCGAGGAGCACGCGCAGGCGCGCCGTGGAGCCGAAGCGAGCGACGATCTGCTCGTCGCTGATATCGACGAGGAGACGCGAGATCGCTCTGCGGCCGGTGCGCGCCGCGACAGCGCGGAGGGCCTCCCGGCGACGCCGCTTCGCCGGCGTGGCGCGTGGGTCTTCGTCTCCGTCCCTGAGGAGTCCGCGCCGAAGCGCGGTGTTGAAATCGTCTTCGGGTGCCGCCCGCCGGAGGTCCTCACGCAGCACCGCGGCGAGGGCGAGGTCTTGCGGTCCTCCACGGGCCTGGAGCATTTCGATTCGGGCCAGCTGCCCAAAATTCTTCATGAACGCCACGTTCATGTCTGCAGCGATGGCATCGGCCTGGTCGAGGTGGCTCTCGGCCTCATCCCAACGGCCGAGCACCGTCGCCAGTGACGCAAGCTGGACGGCGACCGGAGGCGTACATCCGAGGGGGCCGCCCATCAACGGGATCAACTTCGAGTACGGGCGCAGGAGGTCGTAGAGCGCCTTTGCGCGCGCCTCGTCCCGCAGAAAGACGCACGTCTCGGTCACGAAGAACATCGTGAGCAGCCACAAGAGATCATGCGGGATCGAAGCGAAGTCGTCCTTGGCCAAGGCGTCGAACTCGCTGCGAGCTTCCTCGGTGGCGCCGACGATGCTGTAGAGGGTGGCGACGTCGGCGCGCCACGCCGGGATGTACGGGTACTCGACGGCGAAGTCGCCCGCGGTGGCGACGAGCTCGGCCGCCGTGTGCCCGCCAAAGCGGCCGCGCACGGCTGTGATCAGCGTGACCTGACCCGCGTAGATCAGAAGGGCGTTCGGGTCCCCCAGCTCCTGGCCCGATCGGAACACCTCAGCGGCCAGGTGCTCGGCGTCCTCCCACCGCCCTTCCAACTGGGCCATCATCCCCCGCGCCCCGATCACGAGGAACTGGTGAGCGGGACGACGCAGCTCCTCGGCCAGCGCCGCTGCCGCGTCGAGCTCAACCCGCGCCGCGTTGAGGTCCCCGTACATGGTGAAGACAGTGAGGCGGTGGGCCCGGGCATGGAAGGCGAGCTCGCGGTCGCCCAGCTCGTCGGCCAGCTCGAGCACCTCTTCGCCGTATCGCATCGGGTCGTCGGCGATATCGAGGTCGGGTGAGAAAAGGGCGAGGTGCCCGCTCGAAAGGACGTAGGCAAGCGTCCGCCGGTCGCCCAGCCGCCGGGCCGTCGCAATGGCGTCCTCGACGAGCCGGCCGCGGCGCTCCATGGTGCCGGGCTGGAAGTACAGCTCCTGGGCGAGACAGGACGTACAGCGGGCGCGGAGGTCGCTGTCGGTCTCGGGGAGACACCGGAGGGCCTCTTCGAGCAGGGCGATGACCGCGTCGTTGACCCGGCCGACCTCGACCCACCAGAACTGGACGCCCGCACCCGCAAAGCCGAGCGCAGCGCGCGCGAGCAGTGCGGGGTCGCCGAGGCGCCGAGCCAACTCGGCGGCGCGGGCGAAGGT
>CADDZP010000261.1 GCA_902812475.1 Actinomycetota bacterium
CGGGGAGGCGTCGGCGCAGGGCGACAAGGGCCGGGCCAGCGTGACGATGGGCGGGGGACTGGGCGGCGGCGGGAACTTCAGAGCCGGCGGGTTCATGCAGTGGTCGCTGCCGTTCGGCGCCCCGTCGGCCGCCAACTGGATCGCCATGTGCGCCCAGCGCCACTTCCACGAGTACGGCACGACACGCGAGCAGCTGGGCCAGATCGCCTTGAACGCCCGCAAGAACGCGGCGCTCAATCCGAAGGCCATCTACCGCGAGCCGATGACGATGGACGACTACCTCAACGTCCGCATGATCTCCTACCCGTTCTGCCTCTACGACTGCGACGTCCCGGCCGACGGAAGTACGGCCTTCGTCGTCTCCCGGGCTGATGCGGCCGCCGATTTCCCGCAGGCGCCGGTGCACGTCGAGGCCATCGGGTCTGCCATCCACGGCCGTCCCTCGTGGGACCAGTGGGACGACATGACGACGATGGCGCTGCGCGACGCCGCCGCCATGCTGTGGGATCGGACCGAGCTCACGCCGGCCGACGTCGACGTCGCTGAGCTGTACGACGGCTTCAGCTTCATCACGTTGGCGTGGCTCGAGGCGCTGGGGTTCTGCAAGAAGGGCGAGGGCGGCTCGTTCA
Source organism: Actinomycetota bacterium (assembly GCA_902812475.1). GTDB lineage: Bacteria > Actinomycetota > Acidimicrobiia > Acidimicrobiales > AC-14 > CADDZP01. Next base: position 630 of record CADDZP010000261.1, read on the forward strand.
TCGAGGGCGGCCAGCGCATCGCCCGCGACGGTGAGATTCCCGTCAACACCCACGGCGGTCAGCTCTCCGCCGGGCGACTCCACGGCTACGGCTTCCTGCACGAGGCCTGCGTCCAACTCCGCGGCGAAGCCGGCGACCGCCAGGTCGCCGGCAGCCCCGAAGTCGCCGTCGCCGGCGCCGGGGGTGGCCCGCTGGGCGGCTGCCTGCTGCTGACCCGGCGCTGAATCCTCCCCCGTCGCTCGTCTCGGCGCCGGAGTCCTCCGGCTCTGAAGGGGGCGGGGGCTGCCGCCGACTTCCGCGTTCGGTCGGCTTGTGCAGCCGTTCACGAATTTGAAGCGCTGGAATGGTTGTGATTTTGGGAATTGACAGCCTGATCACCACCATTTGACGCCTTGAAATTCGTGCATGTGTTCACGAGCGGCATGAGCGCGGTGAACACCATGAGCGACGCCTGGCCCCCGACCCCCTCAAAGCGAGAAGGCGTGAGCCGCCACCGCGGCAAACGGGTCGACTCAGGTGACGTGGAGCGACTGGAGCATCGAGTCGAACTGGCCTCGGGCGTTGGTGTTGCCGTTGGTGAGGAGCTCGGCCTCGATGACGCCCTGGGGGCTGGCGATGACGACGGTCTCGCCGTCGCGGCCGTTGTCGTTCACGTCGACGGCCGCACCTGACCCGGCGGGGTACTGCACCGACCGGACCGCGCCGGTGACCGTGACCCCAGGCCCGAGCGTCGGAGCCATGGTGAGTTTCCGCGCGAGCACAGCTGCGTCGACGGGGGTCCGGCCGCCGACGCGGTGGACGAACATCTGCGCTCCCGTGGCACTGCGCAGCTCGACGGCGGTTGGCTCGCTACCGACGACCTGGTGCCAGCTGGCCGGCGCCGACAGCGACACGCCGGCGGCGGTGACCGCATGGGACGGACCCGAGATCGACAGGGCGGCGACGGCGACAAGCGTGCCGTTGAAGGTGGCGTGCGCCGCCATCGAACACACCAGCCCGCGCTTCCAGTACAGAAGGCCGAGGAGAGCCCCGCACAGCAGGTAGTAGCGGATGGCATCGGGGCGCAGATGCCACAGCGCGAACGCCAGGGCGCTCAGCCAGATGGCCGCCCCCTTGCCCCGCGGCCGGAGCGACTCTGCGAGCAGGCCGCGGAAGAGCAGCTCCTCGATGAACGGCGCGCACACGACCATGACGAGGACGAGGGCGCCGACGCGCAGCAATCCGCCTTGGGCCAACACGAGTGTGGCGACCGGATCCGAGGTGATGCGGCCGGCCAGAGAGCTGTTGAGCAGCACGACTACGCCCGCCTGACCGAGCCCGGTCACCATGCCGATGGCGGCGGCCGTGCCCGGGGCGCCGAGGTGCCAGACGGGCCTCACCACGCCCTCGTGCACCCGGCCCAGCACCAGCCAGAGGACGACCAGGTAGAACGCGACGGTGAGGCCCAACCCGAGGGCAACCGCCGTCGGTGCCTGCAGGTGCAGGGCCCAGGTCAGCACGTAGGTCACGACCTGGAGCACGATCCCGAGCCCGATGGCCTTCACGACCGTGGGCGTGATCGGGCTCCTGGTCGCCGGAGCTGCGGGCGTCGGTGCTGCCCATGGCTCGGGGGCGGGCGCGGGGGTCCACGGAACAGATGACGGGTACGTCGAGGGAGGTGTCGAAACCCGGACCGCGAACCCGCGAGCCCCGACGACCGCAGGCGTTGGCCGGGCGCGGTCCACGCGCGCCAGGCACCGCGGGCACCACGACGGCGCGCCGGTCAGGCGCGCTTGGCAGCTCGGGCATCGGTCCACGGCTTCTTTTCGGCTCTCAAGCAGCCGGGATTGACAGCCGATCTCTGCGCCATGACCTCTCTCTTGGGCCTCGCTTTCGGCGCCCTGATCGCCTACCTGGGCTACCGGGAGGCGGCCAAGCACCAAGCGCAGTACGGGCGCCCGCCGTGGGGCGTGTCGCCGCTGGTGTGGGCCTTCATCGTGTTGTTCACGGGCCTCATCCTCGGCGGGATCCTTCTGTGGGCCGCCCGGCGGAGCGACCGGAACAAGGTCGCCCCGGTCGCCGCTGATTGGACCGCCGGCGCCCCGGTCCCGCAGGGGCCGCTTCCGCAGGCCGCCCTCCGATCGTCGGCGCTGTCGACGGTGCCCTCCCGCCGCCGTGCACCCGCGGGCAAGGGCCGCCCCGGCTCCGTCCTGTAGCGGCGAAAGAGACCGCTCCCCAAGTTCACCGTCGCCAGCGCACGTATCTTGGCGTGTATATCCGGATAACTAATATCCGGATATATGAGGTTGTCGGAGCCGGTGGAGTGGGCGTTGCACTGCACGACGGTGCTGGCCCTGGTGCCGCCGGACGGTGCCGTGCCCTCGTCGAAGCTGGCCGAGTTCCACGGCGTGCCCGCCGCCTACCTGGCCAAGTCGCTGCAGTCGCTGTCCCGGGCGGGGATCGTCGAGTCGGTCGCCGGACGTAGCGGCGGCTACCGCCTGGCCAAGGCCCCGGCCGACGTCACCCTTCTCGACGTCGTCGAGGCGGTCGAGGGGCGTGAGAGCAGCTTCCACTGCACCGAGATCAGAAAGCGCGGACCCGCCCGGGTGTCCCCGCGCCTCTACTCACCGGTGTGCGCGATCGCCGAGGCGATGTACCGCGCCGACGAGGCGTGGCGAGCCGAGCTGCGGAACACGACGCTGGCGGACCTGCTCCAGCGGCTGGCGACGACCATCCCGACCCAGGCGGTGGCAAAGGGGACCGCCTTTCTCCAGGAGGTGCTTTCGTGAGCAGAGTGTTTGTCGTCGGAGCGACCGGGGTCGTCGGCTGGCGTGCGGTCCGGGACCTGGTCAAGGCCGGGCACGACGTGACCGCCGTGGCCCGCACGCCGGCCAAGGCCGACATGCTCCAGGACCTGGGCGCCACGCCCGTGCGCGTGGACGTGTTCGACGCGGCCGCCGTCAAGGAGGCCGTTGCCGGCCACGATGCCGTCGTCAACCTCGCCACCCACATCCCGCCCACGTGGAAGATGGCGATGCCCAGGGCGTGGGACGAGAACGACCGCATCCGCCGGGAGGTCTCCCGCAACCTGGTCGACGCCGCACTGGCGACGGGCGCCCAGCGCTACATCCAGGAGTCGATCGCCTTCATGTACCGCGACAGCGGGACGGCGTGGGTCGACCAGGACACGCCGCTCGACCCGGTGCCGTACGTGCAATCCGCCGTCGAAGCCGAGGACCAGGCGCGCCGGTTCACCGACAGCGGAGGGATCGGCATCGTCCTGCGGTTCGGCGGCTTCTACGGCCCCGACTCGCCGCAGACGCGCGACATGGTCCGCATGGCCCGAGCCCACGTGGCGCCCGCTCTCGGTCGACCGGACAGCTACTTCCCGGCCATCCACCTCGATGACGCGGCGTCAGCCGTGGTCGCCGCCCTCGACGCTCCGGCCGGGACCTACAACGTCGTCGACGACGCCCTGACGTGGGGGGAGCAGATGGACGCCCTCGCCGGGGCGGTGGGTGTGCGGCGGCTGGCGTTCCCGCCTGCCGGCGCCTCCAAGCTTGCGGGGAAGGGCGCGGCGCTGATGTCCCGCTCGCTGCGCGTGTCGAACACGCCCTTCACTGAAGCGACCGGCTGGCGCCCCGCCTACCCGACTGGGCGTGAGGGATGGCCCGCCGTCGTACGCGAGATGGGCGTCGCCCCGGCCGCCAAGGTCGGCCTGCTGGCCCGGATCCTGCTGCTGCTCCTCACGATCCCGGCCCTCGAGCTCGGTATCTGGGCCACGGTCGCACCGCAGTCGTTCTTCAACTCCTTCCCGGGTGGCGGGCGCCACTGGGTCGCCGTGGACGGGCCGTTCAATGAGCACCTGGTCCGCGACTTCGGCGCCATGAACCTGGCGCTCGCGCTCGTCTTGGTCGTCGCCCTCGTCGTCGGGTCGCGGCTGCTGGTGACGACGGCCGCAGGGGCGGCGCTCGTGTTCGCCGTCCCGCACCTCCTCTACCACCTGTTCAACCTGCAGGTGTTCAGCGGCAGCGACCAGGTGGCGAACGTGGTGTCGCTGGCGATCACGGTGCTGTTGCCGATCGCCGTGATCTGGTCTGCTCAACAGACCAGCGTCGCCAGCTCCTCCAAGAAGTCGCTGGTATCGCCGTAGGCCTCCTGCAGCGTCAGCAGTCGCTTGTAGAACAGGTGGACGTCATGCTCCCACGTGAACCCCAGGCCGCCGAACACCTGGATGGCTGACGCACCGATGCCGGCGAAGGCGTCGCCGGCGAAGGCCTCGGCCATGACGGCGGCCCGGTGGCGCTCGGCGGGGTCGGCCGCGTCGCACGCCCACAGGGCGTAGTAGGCGCCGGCCCGGCCCAGCTCCAGGGCCTGGAGCATGTCGGCGCACAGGTGCTGCACGGCCTGAAACGACGCGATGGGCTTGCCGAACTGGTGCCGCTCGCGGGCGTACTTGAGCGCCTCATCGAAGGCCGCCTGCGCTAGCCCCACGCTCAGCGCCGCGATGGCGATGCGCCCGGCGTTCAG
>CADDZP010000262.1 GCA_902812475.1 Actinomycetota bacterium
GCGTGCAGCCGCCGAGGTGGCCGCTGGCCGACACGTGGCGCACCGTTTCGACGGGCTCGGGCACGGGTCCCAGGAGCGGCGTGCTCGCCACCCTCAACCTCGACCAGGTGCGGCGCGCCATCGCAACCGCGCCCCCGGTCTACACGCCCGTCGACGACCCGACGTCGCGCGACCTGCCCGAGAAGGACGCCTTCCGCGTGCGCGTCGTCGTCCACGCCGACGGCGACACGACCACGCCGTGGAAGACCGCCATCGAGCAGCGTCAGTACTTCTCGAACGGTGACCCGGCGCTCGTCGGCGGGTTCCCCAAGTACCTCGACGCCGACGGCGCCAGCTCGCCCGCCTTCGCCGACATCGACGGCGACGGTGTCAACGAGCTGGTCATCGCCGACGGCAACGGCCTCGTGCACGCCTTCAAGAAGGACGGCAACGAGGCCGAGGGCTTCCCCGTCCACACCAACCGTTTGAAGCTGTCGGCCGCTCAGACGGGCGGGCACACCGTGTACGGGCCCGTGCTTCTCGGCTCGCCGACCGTCGCCGACCTCGACGGTGACGGGTGGCCCGAGATCTCGGTGGCCGACACCGAGGGCTACCTGTACGTGTGGGAGCACGACGGTCGACCCCGGCCGGGGTTCCCGGTCCAGGTCAACCGGACCTACTCGGAGTCGTCCATCTGCCAGAGCTCCGATCCCGTCACGCCCGGGTGCACCCATCCGGTGCGCGACCACGTCAACACCGTCGACCACGCCTTCACATCGAACCCCTCGGCCGGCAACCTCGACCCCGGCCATCCCGGCCTCGAGCTCGTCGCCGGGGCGAACGACGGCCACGTCTACGCCTGGCACGCCGACGGCACACCGGTGGCGGGGTGGCCCGTGCTGCTGCGGGACCCGGCGAAGGTCGCCAGCGTCGACCCGGTCACGCACTTCATCACCTTCAAGCCGGGCGCCAACCCCAAGTACGGGCGCCAGGAGCTGGTCACGCCGACCCTCGCCGACATCGACGGCGACGGCGTCCCCGAGGTCATCGCCAACGTCGACGAGGAGTACAAGGAGGCGCCCAACGCCTCGGCCGCGAGAACGCCAACGTACGCCGCGCTCGCAAACCTCCTCGGCGGCAACACCCGAATCTACGCCCTCCACCACGAGGGCACGGCGTACGCGGCGAGCAAGGAGACCGTCCCGAACCTGGGCGACAACGCCTACCTCAAGGGGTGGCCTGCGAAGGTCGCCATGCTGGAGACCGAGCTCCTCCCCGACGTGGGCTCCGGTTCGGACGGCCCGCCCGTCGTCGCCGACATCGACGGCGACGGCAAGCCCGAGATCGTCACGGCGTCGATCGCCAGCCCGCCCTACGTGCTCACACCCGACGGCAAGAGCAAATACGGCAACGGCCCCGATGGCATGTACCTCACGGCGGCCACCGAGCAGGCCGAGTTCAAGAACCCGACGGCAACCGACGGGCCGTCGGTGGGCGCCGTCGGCGGCGTCGCCGTCGGCCACATCGGAGGCTCGCCGCAGCAGTCGATCGCCATGGGGGCGGCCGGGCTGAAGCGGGTACTCGACATCGTCCTCCCCGAGCAGCAGCTGGGCGCCGAGGACCACGTCGACGCCTGGAACGCTCAGACGGGGACCTTCGACCCCGGCTTCCCGGCCCAGATGAACGACCTGCAGTTCTTCACCACGCCTGCCATCGCCGACGTCACCGGCGACGGGAGAGCATCCGTGCTGCAGTCGTCGGCGATGTACGACCTGCGGGCCTACGGCCTCGGCGGCGTCGCACCGCTCGGTTGGCCGAAGTTCACCGGCGGCTGGTCAGTGCAGACGCCGGCGGTCGGCGACTTCGACGGCGACGGCAAGGTCGAGGTCGCCCTGGCGACGCGCGAGGGCAACCTGTTCGTCTGGCACACCAGGGGCGACGCCTGCCAGACGATGGAGTGGCCCAAGTACCAGCACGACCTCCACAACAGCGGCGACTTCGCCACCGACGCCACGCCGCCGGGCGTGCTCGGGAACGTGTCGTTCGACGGGTCGACGCTCTCGTTCACGACGTCAGGCAGCGACGGCCCGTGCGGCCAGGCGACGGCGTTCCGCGTCGTGGTCGACGGGCACCAGGTGTCCGTCGACGACGTCCCCGCGCCGTCAGGCACCCAGCAGTCGCTCGAGCTCGGCGACCTGGGCCATGGCCGCCACAGCGTCACCGTCCAGACCGTCGACGACGCCGGCAACGCCTCGATCCCCGTGAGCGTGCGTTCCTAGACCGCCGTTGCCGCCCGGGTCGCGCCGCTCGCCCTACGAGGGCGTCAGAGTCGCGGCGGGAGCGGGCCGAGCATGCCGAACAACGCCGACGTCAGAACCAACAGAAACCACAGTGCGCGTTCTCTCCTCCGCATGGGCCAGCTATTCGCCACGGACGGCGCGAGACCCTGCCGGCCCGAGTCGATTTCCGGGTGGTCAGCGTGCCTTGCGGGCCTCCTCGGCGAGGTCGGACTCGACCATCATCCGCACGAGCTCAGGGAAGCTCACCTTGGGCTTCCACCCCAGCCGTGTGCGCGCCTTGGTGGCGTCGCCCGTGAGGATGTCGACCTCGGCGGGGCGCATGAACCGTTCGTCGCTGTCGACGTAGTTCTCCCAGGGCTCGAGCTCAGCGGCGGCGAAGGCCAACTCGAGCAGCTCCCGGACGCTGTGGGTCTCCCCGGTGGCGATGACGTAGTCGTCCGGTTCGTCCTGCTGCAGCATCAGCCACATGGCCTCCACGTAGTCCCCCGCGAATCCCCAGTCTCGAGCGGCCTCGAGGTTGCCGAGCGTGATCTTCTCCTGGAGCCCCAGCTTGATCCGCGCCACGCCGTTGGACACCTTCCGCGTAACGAACTCCAGCCCCCGCCGGGGGCTCTCATGGTTGAAGAGGATGCCACTCGTCGCGTGCAGGCCGTACGACTCCCGGTAGTTCACCGTCGTGTAGTGGCCGAAGACCTTGGCGGCGCCGTAGGGCGAGCGTGGATGGAACGACGTCTCCTCGTTCTGCGGTGTCTGGCGGACCTTGCCGAACATCTCCGACGACGACGCCTGGTAGAAGCGGACGCGGTTGTCCTGAGTGCCGCCGACGACGCGGATGGCCTCGAGCATCCGAAGGACGCCGAGCCCGGTGATGTCCGCCGTCAGCTCGGGCTGACGGAACGACAAGGCCACGAAGCTGATGGCGCCCAGGTTGTAGACCTCGTCGGGCTGGACGTATTCGACGGCCGCGATCAGTGACGAGAGGTCCTGCAGGTCCCCTTCGATGAGCTCGACGGCAGGGGTCTCGTCCCGCACGATTTGGGCGCGGGGGTTGTTCTGCCCGCGGATCATCCCGAAGGTCTCGTAGCCCCTCGACACGAGCAGCTCGGCCAGGTACCGGCCGTCCTGGCCGTCGATCCCGGTGATCAGCGCACGGGGCATTGGTAGTCAACCTACTGGCCGGGCTCTACGCCCGGCGGGTGCGGCCGCGGAGGGCTGCGAAGCAGAGCGACATGCTCAGGGTGCCGACGGCGGCGATGGCGACGACGGCTTCGAGCAGCGAGTCCCACTGCCAGCCCGAGGTCACCAGGCCGCGCAGCCCTTCGAGGATGTAGGTCACCGGGTTCCATGCGGCGATCGTGTTGAGCCAGCCACTGAGCTGGGCGCGGGGTACGTACGACGACGTCATGAACAGGAAGGGGAAGAACAGCAGGAAGGCGGAGTTCACGGCCGCCGGGTTCCCCGTCTTCAGGGCGATGGCGTAGCCGAAGCCGGCGAAGGCGAGGCTCCACAGCGCCGAGATCAGGATGAACGTCAGGGCCCCGGCAAGCCCGGTCTCCATGTGGACGCCGAGGATCACCGAGAGCACGAGGATCGGGATGGTCAGGGCGCAGGCGATGGCCACGTCGGCGACCATGTGGCCGACGAGGATGGCCAGCCGCCGCACGGGCGTGAGCAGAAGCCGATCGAGGTAGCCGTCCTGGATGTCGAGGACGAGCGAGCCCGCGCGCGACACGCCGGTGACGCCGATGAGGATCGCCGTCGGGAGCATGAACGCCTTGATGTCGAAGCCCTTCACGCCGCTCTCGGTGAGCCGCTGCAGTGTCCCGATGTTGATGACAAAGAAGAACAGGGCGATGAAGATCGGTGGGATCACCGTCTCCAGCTCACGAGGCACGGCCCGCAGGGCACGGCCGGCGATCGAGATGATGTCGCGAGCGGCGGTGGCCGGGCGGGCCCGCACCGTCGTGGACTCGTCGACCTGCGGTGCGGGGATCATGATCGCGGTCATCACGCCACCTCCAGAAGCTCGTTGTTGTCAGCGGTCTCGATGCGGTTGCCGGTCAGCTCGAGGAACACGTCGTCGAGCGTGGGGGTGCGCAGGGTCAGGTGCCGAACGGTCGCCACCGTGTGGAGGGCGACGGCGACGGCGCCGATCGTGACGGCGCCGTCCAAGGCGGTGATGACGAGTTCCTCGCCGCGGACGTCGACGCCCTGCACGCCGTCGACACGGTCCACGGCCGTAGCCGCGGCCGCAGCGTCGGCGGCGTCGAGGCGGGCGACGATGACGTCGTTGCCGACGTTGCGCTTGAGGACCTCTGGCGGACCCTCGGCCACGAGGCGACCGTCGTTGATGATGCCGACACGGTCGGCGAGCTCGTCGGCCTCCTCGAGGTACTGGGTGGTGAGGAAGATGGTCATCCCCAGCTCCCGGTTGAGCCGGCGGACCTCGTCCCACATGCGGACCCGACTGACCGGGTCGAGGCCAGTGGTGGGCTCGTCGAGGAACAGCACGTCGGGGTCGTGGACCAGGGCGGCGGCCACATCGAGGCGCCGCTTCATGCCGCCCGAGTACGTGGCGATGGGACGGGAGAGCGCATCGCCGATGTCGATGAGCCGGGCGAGCTCGTCGAGACGGCGGTCGATCTCCCGACGGGTGAGCCCGTACAGCCGGCCCTGCAGGCGCAGCAGCTGCACGCCGGTCTGCTTGGGGTCGAGGGCTGCCTCCTGCAGGGCGACGCCGATGCGCAGGCGCACGAGCTCGGGCTGGGTGGCGACGTCGTAGCCGGCCACCGACGCCCGCCCGCCGCTGGGCGTCAGCAGCGTGCACAGCACGCGGACAGTCGTCGAC
>CADDZP010000263.1 GCA_902812475.1 Actinomycetota bacterium
CCCCATCGGGTCACCCGTCGCCGTCTCACCCCTCAAGCGAAAACACGGGCCACCCGTCGACTGCTCCATCGGCTGACGCCGACGTTGCCAGCGCCGAGGCCGCCGTTGAACAGGACATCGACGTCGCTCGTATCGCGCGTGAACGCGATGACTATCTCGACGCGTTGAAGCGGCTGCAGGCCGACTTCGAGAACTACAAGAAGCGCATCATCAAGCAGCAGACCGAGCATCTCGAGCGGGCCGCCGAGGGCCTCATCGAGAAGCTGCTCCCTGTGCTCGACACCTTCGACCTGGCGGTCGCCCACGGCGGCGAGGGCCTCGACCAAGTGCATGGCCAGCTCGTGAGCGCCCTCGAGAAGGAAGGGCTCGAGCGCATCGATCCTCTCGGCAAGCCGTTCGACCCCAACGAGAGCGACGCAGTCGCCCACGAGGAAGGCGACGGTGAGCCCGTTGTGTCAGAAGTGATGCGGACCGGCTACCGCTTCAAAGGCAAGCTGTTGAGGCCGGCCATGGTGAAGGTCAAGGGATAACCGAATGGCCGCGCAACCCCAGCGCGAGTGGTTCGAGAAGGATTACTACAAGGTGCTCGGTGTGCCCGAGACGGCCACCGACAAGGAGATCCGGCGCGCCTATCGCAAGCTGGCCAAGGAGCATCATCCCGACTCCAATCCCGGCCACGAGGAGAGGTTCAAGGAGGTCTCGGCCGCCTACGACGTCCTCTCCGATGACGAGAAGCGCAAGGCCTACGACGAGGTGCGCCGCCTCGGACCGATGGCCGGCGGCTTCGGGGCGGGCGGCCCCGGTGCCGGAGGCTTCGGTGCCGGTGGGCCGGGCCCGGGTGGCTTCACGTTCACGACCGACGATCTGGGCGACCTCGGTGGCCTCGGCGATCTCTTCGGCAACCTCTTCGGGGCTGGCACCGGTGGCCGTCGTCGTGGCCAGCGGGTGGGGCCGCAGCGAGGCGACGACCTCGAGACCGAGCTGCACCTGTCGTTCCTGGACGCCGTCAACGGGGTCACGACGAGCGTGAACCTCGCCAGCGAGACGACGTGCCACACATGCCGAGGGAGCGGGGCGGCGCCGGGGACGTCCCCGGTCGTCTGCCCGACCTGCGGCGGGCGGGGCGCCGTCGAGGACAACCAGGGACCGTTCTCGTTCAGCCGGGCCTGTCCACAGTGCGCGGGCCGGGGGACCATCGTGGAGTCGCCGTGCCCGACGTGCCGGGGCACCGGTGTGGAGCGCCGTGCCCGTCAAGTCAAGGTCCGCATCCCCGCCGGTGTCGACGACGGCCAGCGCATCCGCCTCAAGGGCCGTGGCGGGGCCGGCCGGAACGGCGGGCCGCCGGGGGACCTCTATGTCGTCGTGCACGTGGCGCCCCACCCGCTGTTCAAGCGCAACGGGAAGGACCTGCTGCTGACAGTCCCGGTCACGTTCCCCGAGGCCGCGCTCGGCGCCGAGATCAAGGTGCCGACGCTCGACTCGGGTGCCGTGACGCTCAAGATTCCGCCTGGGACCAAGTCAGGCCGCACGTTCCGGGTGAAGGGCCGCGGCGTGCCGCTCAGCAGGGGCGCCGGTGACCTTCTCGTCACCACCGAGGTGGCGGTCCCGGCGAAGCTCACGGCCGAGCAGCGCGACGCCATCGAGGCGGTGGCCGAGGCCACGAAGGAATCACCCAGAGCGCACTTGGGAGTCTGAGATGGCCGACGGTGCGAAGAAGGGTCTCTATGTCATCTCGGTGGCGGCGGAGCTGGCGGGCGTCCACCCCCAGACGCTGCGGATCTACGAGCGACGCGGCCTGCTCGACCCGGCCCGTACCGGCGGCGGGAGCCGGCGCTACAGCGAACGCGACATCGCACGCCTGAAGCGCATCCAGGACCTGACCAGCGCAGGACTGAACCTGGCGGGCGTGAAGGCGGTCATGGAGCTGGAGGACGAGCTCAAACGGTTGCGCCGGGAGCTCGATCGCACCAAGCAGGAGGCCCGGGAGGCCGTCGAACGTACGCATCGGCAGTACCGGCGCGACCTCGTCCCGCTCAAGCAATCGCCTGTCCGATACCGCGGCGGCCGGGTCTAGAACGGCGTCCATGGCAAGGTGCGGGACGTGCGGCGCGGACAACCCGGCGGGGTTCCGATTTTGCGGGTCCTGCGGCACGGCGCTCGGTGGGCCCACGTGTCCGTCGTGCGCGTTCGTCAATCCCGCCGGGCAGCATTTCTGCGGCCAGTGCGGCACCCGGCTGAGCGACGACGCGGCGGCGACGGCGGCACCCGTCGGTACGTCCGCCGCCGGCGAGCGCAAGCTGGCGACGATCCTGTTCGCCGACGTCGTGGGCTTCACGTCGCTGTCGGAGAACAGCGACCCAGAGGCGGTGGCCCGCACGGTCGACGCCGCCTTCCGGCGTATGGCCGAGGTGGTCGAGAGCTACGGCGGCACCGTCGACAAGTACCTGGGTGACGCCCTCATGGCCGTGTTCGGCGTCCCCGTTGCCCACGACGACGACGCCGAGCGGGCCGTGGCCGCGGCGCTGGCCATGCGCGACCTCGGTGGCGACCTGGCCTTCTCCATCGGCATCAACAGCGGCGAGGTGATGGCCACGGCCGTCGGACGCGACGGCGACGTGACCGTCATCGGCGACGCCGTCAACGTGGCTGCCCGGCTGGAGAAGGCGGCGAGCGGGGGTGAGGTTCTCGTCGGTCCGTTGACCGCCGAACTGGCGGCTGGCGCCATCGCCGTCCGCGACCGCCAGCCGGTGATCCTCAAGGGCAAGCGCGACCCGGTGCCGGTGTTCGAGGTCGTCGGGATGGCTGACGGCCAACCCCAGGCGATCGAGCGCGAGCTCCCACCGCTCATCGGGCGCGACGACGATCTCGCCTTCGTGCGCGCCCAGTGGCGGCGCGTGGTACGCGACGCCCGGTCCTCGGTGCTCCTCGTCACCGGCGAGGCGGGCATGGGCAAGACCCGGCTCCTCGACGAGCTGGAAGCCGAGGTCGCGGGCGAGGCCGCCGTCGCCTACACCCGCTATCCCGCGTACGGGGGGCTGGGGGGTCCCCAGGTGGCGAGGGAGATCGCCGAGCAGCTCGGGCCCATGGGCGACGCCGAGATCGACGTGCGCATCAAGTCCGTGGGCGGCGACGTCGATCCGTCGCTGTACGACCTCGACCCCGATGCCTTCCGCCAGGAGCAGCTGTGGGCGTACCGGCGGTACCTGGAGTCGAAGGCGGCCGAGAAGCCGGTGCTGATCGTGATCGACGACATCCACCGTTCCGGCGACGAGACTCTCGACCTCCTGGGGGCGCTGATGGCGCGCGTCGTCGACGTGCCGATCATGCTCGCCCTCGTCGGCCGTCCGGGCGGCTGGCTGGCCCGCTTCCCCGGTTCGACGACCGTGCGCCTGGCCCCGCTGAGCCTGAGCGACAGCACGGCCCTGGTCAACGCCGTGCTCCCGGCGGGTGCCGACCCGGCCACGGTGACGCCGTCGCTCGTCGAACGGGCCACGGGCAACCCGCTCTACCTGCGGGAGCTCGTGGCCGTCGTCTGCGCCCATGGCGGCACCGCGGCGCTGCCGCCGACGCTGCAGGCCATCCTGGCAGCGCGCCTCGACGCCCTGCCCGCCGACCAGAAGGGCGCCATTCAGCGTGTCTCGGTGCTCGGCGACGTGGCCATGGAGGACCAGGTGGCCATGCTGGGCCTGTCCGAGCCCGGCGGCGCCCTTCGCAGCCTGGTGGCCGCCGGCCTGCTCCGTCAGCGCCAGAACGAGTGCTACGAGGTTGCAGACCCCCTCCTCCGCGAGGTGGCCTACGAGACGCTTCCCCGGCAGGTGCGCGGCGAGTGGCACCGGCGGGCGGCCCAGGCCGTCGACGACCTCGTGCAGCGCGCCCGCCAGCTGGAGCGGGCGGCCGGGTACCTCCCCGACGACGACGGGCTTCAGCGGGAGGCGGCCGACGCCCTGCGGGAGGCGGGGGTCCGTCTGCTCGACGGGTACCGCCTCAACGATGGCATCGCCCTCTTGCAGAAGGCGGTCGGCCACGGCGAGCGGGACCCCGTCGTGCTGCTGCGCCTGGCGTCCAACCTCGCCAACGCCGGCCGCGGCGAAGAGGCCATTGCCGTTCTGGTTCACCTCGACGGCGAGACCCTTTCCGGCGAACAGGAGGCCGAGCGGGCCCACATCGAGATGGTCACCCAGATGTTCCGAACGCCGGAAGACGCCGTAGCCGGGTTGCGGGCGTCGGCCGAGCGGTGGGCGGCCGTCGGCAGGAAGGACAAGGAGGGCTGGGCCTGGTCGAACATGGGCGTCGCCCTGTTCAACTCCGGACAGATGCACGCAGCGGCCGAGGCGCTCGAACGGTCGCTCGTGCTCTTCGAGGAGGCGGGCGAGAAGCAGGGCAAGCTCGCTGCCCAGAGCTTCCTCGCGTTGGTACGGCCCGAGGATCCCCGCGTCACCGACTGGTTGGGCGACGCCCTCCACCACTCGGAGAAGGTCGGCGACCGCACCGGCCAGGCGAACGCCCGCATCCTGCTGGCCTGGCACCACACCTTCCGGTCGTACCTCGGCGGCCCGGCCGACATCGCCACGGCCTACGGCGAAGCCGAGCGGGCGGGCCAGATGGCGGCCGACCTTCACTTCTCGGAGTTCGAGCTCCACGGGCTGTGCCTGCGCGCTCGCTTCGCCCGTCTCACCGGGCGCATCGCTGACGCCCAACGGTTCTGCGGCGAAGCCCGCCGCATCGACCATCCCGAGGACTCCGGCGTGGCCCTGCTCACGACAGGCGTGGAATTCATGGTCGACCTCGCCGTCGATCCGACTGTCCCGGTCCCCACGACGGCGTACCTGCCCGATCCTGTGGCGTGGATGGGCTACCTCACCGCGGCCGAGGCCCTCGTCCTGGCCGGTCGCCTCGACGAGGCCATGGAGCTGCTCGAAGACGACCGGACGCTGCCGGGCATGTCGGCCCTCGAGGGGATGAGCCGGGGCCTGCTCCGGGCGATCTGCCTCCTCCTCGTCGACCGGCCAGACGACGCCCGGGCGTTGGCAGAACGGGCGCTGGCATCGGCCAGGGCGGTCCGGGCCCGACCGGCCCAGCAGGCGGCAACGGCGGTGCGGGCTGCCACTTCGGCCAGCAC
>CADDZP010000264.1 GCA_902812475.1 Actinomycetota bacterium
GGCGGCCGCCGCCTGCAGCCGGCGGACCTCGTCGGCGACCTGGCGCAGGAACTCGTCGACCGCGCTGCGCTCATAGCCCCGCACGACGGCGGGGAATGTCTTGTTCTCGATCTCCTCTGGCGAGAGCGCCACCGATCTCCCTCCCGGCTGCGAGGCGCGAAGCGTACAGCGTGATCGTCGAAATCGTCGCCCTAACGCGGTCTCTGTCTGCTCAGGAAAGCGCCGACGCGGCGAGGATGTCGAAGGCCTGGGTCATGGCCTCGATGGCGCGCCGGAAGACGAGGTCGACGAGCGACTGAGGGCCCTCGCGGTCGTACTCCTCGAGGCTGGTGAGATAGGCGCGCCGGCTGGCGGGCGCCACGACAAAGGGGACGCCGATGGCGCCGTACAACGGGAGCGACGCGATGGCGCGGGCCACGCGGCCGTTCCCGTCGGAGAACGGGTGCACGGCGTCGACCGCGTACAGCAGGTACGAGGCCTGGACGACGGGGTGGGCGTCGAAGAACGCGCGGCTGGCCGCCTCGCTGACGAGGCGGCTCACCTCGCCGGGTACGCGGTCGGGCGGGGCGTAGAGGCGACGCCGCCCGTCGCGCAGCACGCCGTAGTTCTCGAACGTCTTGTACTCGCCCCGGGCCACTGGCTGCAGCCCGATGTCGGCGCCGTCCTTGACCGGGTACTGCTCGTGCGACGCCACCAGTTCCTCGTGGACGCGGACGAGCAGCTCCTCGGTGAGTGGCGCTCGGGCGTCGGCGGCTCCGGCCACCAGATCGTGGGCCCGCACCTCGGCCTCGTACAGGGCCTGGACCCCGGGGAGGCCCTTCGCCGTGAGCGCCTGGCGCCACGAAGCCTCGGTGCCCGAGATCATCAGTTCGGTGTCGTCGGCCTGGCGGGCGGCGTCGAGCGTGGCCGCCCGCAGCAGCACCTGGCGGACACGGCCCCACGCGTTGGGCGGCGCCTCGGTGCGCTGACGGGCCAACCGGGCTGCGACCTCGTCCCATCGGCGACTGTCGACGGCGACTCGCGGCCAGTGCGAGAAGGAAGCGAACGGCCGGTAGCGAGCGTCGGGCGGCTTTCGTTCGGCCCCGGCCACGGCGCTGGACGCTACCGGACCGGTCGGCGCGCTACGGTGCCCGGTGGCACTCGTAATCGGCCAGGTGGCCGATTTTGCGCGCGCAAAGTTCTCTTCTCGCTCGGTGCGGGCGATACTGCCCGTGCTGTCTGGTGGGGAGGGCCTGCATGCGCTGGGGAAGAAGCCGAGTCTCTTTATTCGAGCGCGCCGAGTGTCGAGATATACACCATGCGTGACGGTCACTCTCGCTTCGGTTCCGTCCGCCTTCGAGCTGCGGCGACGGTTGCCGCACTCGTCACGACGGCCGCGCTGCTGCCCGCCCTGGCCGCCCCAGCCGCCGGCGTGACGGTTCGCAAAGCGTCGGCCTGGTTGCCCTACTGGGCCATGAGCCAGGCGTATGCGTCGTTCCAGAACAACGCCGCCCTGTACGACGAGGCCCACCTGTTCCTCTACGAGATGAAGTCGTCGACGTCCGTCGCCCTGTTCTCGGGCGCGACCGAGGATGCGACGATCGTCAGCGGCATCAAGGCCAAGGGCGTGCGCGTCGTGCCGACTGTGTCGAACAACTTCGACGCCGCCCGGGTCGAGACCATGCTCTCTACGGCCAGCAACCGAACCGCCCACGTCAACACGCTGCTCAACCTCGTGCTCAACAAGGGCTACGACGGCATTGACGTCGACTACGAGAACCTGAAGGCGGGCGATCGCACCAACTTCACGTCGTTCATCCAGCAACTGGCCAGCACGTTCCACGCCAAGGGCAAGCGCGTCGAGGTCTGCGTGTACGGCAAGACGTCCGAGCCGGGGACGTGGGACGGGCCCCAGGCCGAGAACTACGCAGCCCTGGGCGCGGCGGCCGACCGCATCAACATCATGACCTACGACTATCACTGGAACACCAGCCCGGCCGGTCCCATCGCCCCGGTCTCGTGGGTCGACCAGGTCGCCGCCTTCGCCGCCCAATCCATCACGCCGTCGAAGGTCGCCCTCGGCATGAACCTCTACGGCTACGACTGGGTGGGCAGCAATGGCGACAGCCAGATGTGGAACGTGCTCGAGGGCCGCCGGACGTCCTATGGCGCGACCAAGAACTGGGACGCGACCAACGACGAGTCGTGGTTCAAGTACACGGCGTCGGGCGTCTCGCACACCGTCTGGTACGGCGACAACCGATCGGTGGCCTCACGCCTGCCGATCGTAGACAAGTACAACCTCTCCGGCCCGGTGTTCTGGCACGTAGGCGGCGAGGACCCCGCGGTATGGACGGTCGTCCGCAACCGCTGGACGCCGACGACCACCACGACGACGTCGCCGACCAACGCCACGACGGCAACGACAGCGGCGCCCGCCCAGGCGACGCTGCCCTCGGCGCCGCAGAACCTCCGCGTGACGAGCACGAGCGGTGGCATCTCACTGGCGTGGGATGCGCCGAGCGTCGGGCCCGTCCAGTACTACAAGGTGTGCGGCGGCTCGCGCGGCGCCGAGACGTGCAGTTGGACGACGACCGCAACGACGTTCAAGGACGCGTCCGTTGCCATGTGGGCGTACAAGTACTACCGGGTGGCGGCCGTGAACAGTGCCGGGCAAGGGCCCTACAGCAACGAGGTCGGCGCGCTCCGCAACGGGTGACGCGGCGACGCCGGCCCACTCCCTAGACAGCCTCCGCGAGGTGGGAGAGGTCGGGCAGAGCGGCGTGGTTGCGGTGAGCCCGACGACGCCGCCGCTCGGTGGGCTCTCCGCGTCCCCAGATCGTTGCCGCAGCGCCGGCGACGATGCTGGCGACGCCGGCGAGGGCGAGCGGCAGGGTACCCGGCCCGACCCCGCTGAAGGCGAGGAACCCGGCGCCGTGGGCTCCGCCCAGTCCGGCACCCCCGCCCACGAGCGTGGTGTGGAATCCGGCGACATGAACGTCGCCGCCGGGCAACCCACTCAATGCGCCTTGCGGTGCGCTCATCTTGATTGTCCTCCTCGTGCAGTTGTCGTGTGACGGTTAGGCGGTTTGGTAGCGAGCAGGCGACACCCACCGGCAGGACTCGGTCCTCGGTTCGCGGATGGCCTTGAAGAAGGCGTGGACGAAGTTGACGCGCATGAGCCAGTCCATGGCGAGCAGCGCAGGCGCCAGGGGAATGAGGCGCCACTCACGGAGGAAGACGGCGCCTATGGCGGCCCAGGCGAAGTACCCGAGTACATAGATCACCAGGAGGTGCAGGGGATCGGTGCCCGTGCCGAGGGCGCCGGCGATGAGGAGTGCCGGCCACAAGGCGACGTAGAGGATCCAGTCGAGGATCACGCCGAGGTAGGCGACGTCGAACACGGTCGCCTGCCGTCCCACTTTGTGGCCGGCGATGCCCTGCATCGTGCCCCAGAGCCAGCGCAGGTTCTGGCGGTACCAGTCCCGGAGGTTGGTCGGGTCCTGCACCCACGCCACTGCCCTCGGTGCGTAGACGATGCGGCCCAGACGACGGCGGTGCGTCTCGAGGGTCCAGAATGTGTCGTCGACGATGTACGGCGTCTGCTCGCTGGCGACGTCGGCGAGCAGCGCGGCGCGGTACAGGGAGTTCGAGCCCGAGATGCAGTTCATGACGTTGAGGGCGGACTGCCCCCGGCGGATGAAGATCTGGTACTTCCAGTAGCCGAAGGCCCGCGCCGCCACCCACGGGTTCCAGCGCACCGACGGGCCCCAGTCCGACATGGTCTTGCCGACGGCGATGCTCACGCCCGCGGTCATGCGGCGCAGGCACTGGGCGATGAAGTCGTCGGCCAGGCGGGTGTCGTCGTCGATGACGGCGACGGTCTCGAAGCGCTCGGCGATGTCGAAGTGCCGGAGGGCCTTGGTGATGGCCGCCGGCTTGCCCACGTTGACGCTCAGCTCGAGCACATCGGCACCCGCCTCACGGGCGAGGGCGGCGGTGTCGTCCGTGCTGGCGTCCGAGACGACGAAGACGGGGCACTGGCGACGCACTCTCTGCACCGTGCTCGCCAGTTGGGCGCCACCGTTGCGGCTGGCGATGAGAATGCAGGCCGCGCCCTTGCCATGGGCGACGGCGTCGTCCGCGGCAGTGGCCGGGGCGATCCGGCGTCGGCGCCTGGTCGAACCGGTGAGGGCCAGAAGCAGCAGCGTGCCCAGGCCCGTGGCGATGAGAGGCGACGACGCCCGCCTGCGGCGTGTCAGCCCAAGGAGCGCAAGCAGGCCCACAAACAACGACGCGCCCCGCTGCGGGGTCGCCGCTTCGAGTGACCGAATGGCCATTGTCTCCATCCCCTCATGGACATTTCGTACAGTCCATACGGCCGGAAACAAACGTTTCCGGCTACCTCCCGCCGTGCCGGCCTAGGCCGGACCGTCTAAAGCGGCCGGTCACTACCCGTGAGGGCTAGCCGTTAAACGTCAACGCAAAAAAAATCCGCAAAACGCCCCCAGGGGCGAGAGAGTTCAGCGCCGTCAATGCGCAGTGCGATGAGCCGCACGGGTCAGATGGTCGAAAAGCACCCTGGCTCCGGAGTGCTCGACGTCTCGCGTCGCGGTCAACAAGGTCACCGGCGTCTTGCGACTGCGGGCCAGCAGACCCGCCAGGGCGTCTCTCGCCGAAGGAGCGTCCAACTCGGCTCGATAGCGGCGGGCGAACTCGTCGAAGCGGCTGGGCTGGTGGCTGTACCACCGCCGCAGCTCAGTACTGGGCGCGAGCTCCTTGGCCCATTCGTCGATGGCAGCGTCCGACTTCTTCACTCCGCGAGGCCAAAGGCGGTCGACGAGGACCCGGTAACCCTTCCCGCCCGCGGCGTCGTCGTAGATCCGGCGCAGTTGGAACGGCGGTCCCTTGGTCATCGCAGCGGGGTTTACCCGTTGCCTGCAAGGCACAACGTCGACTTCACACTTCCCGCCGTCGAGAGCGGGCGACGAGAATCGAACCCGCGTTCCGAGCTGAAAGCTCCCAAGAGCTGCGCTTGCGCAGCGACCATCAGAAGAGTCTGCAAGGCAGAACATCAGCTTCCCGCCGTGGCGAGCGGGCGACGGGAATCGAACCCGCGTTCTCAGCTTGGGAAGC
>CADDZP010000265.1 GCA_902812475.1 Actinomycetota bacterium
GTGCCGAAGGTCTCGGCGATCGATTCCAATTCCCTCACGTGTGTCTCAGCGGCGGCGAAGTCGTCGGAGGCCACCGCGATCTGCACGGCGGCAGGGAGCAGCCGTGCTCGGCCCAGCCGATTCGGTGGCTCGTCGGCGAGGCAGCCGGCGACGATGCGGCGGGCTTCCTCCTGTCGGCCTTGCGCCAGTCGGAGCAGGGCGGCGCCCGCGCACGAATGGCCGCACAGCTCCTGGGCCCGAGCGAACGCCTCCTCGGCGCGGTCCAGGTCTCCGAGCCGGCGGCGGATGTCAGCGACCTCGGCGTAAGCGGCGGCCGCGTTGGGAATGTGACTCCCCACCAGCTCCGCGCAGGCACGATTCGCCTCGCTCTCGGCCGCTTCGAGCGCGCCCTGACGCTCGAGCACGACGGCGTGGTGGACCCGGCAGATGCCGGGGAAGATGGCGAAGGGATGCTGGGCCGCCCACGTCCCGGTGGCGTTGGTCCACTCGGCCGCCCGACGCAGATCCCCCAGCTCCTCGCAGGCGCTGATCACGCTGCAGTAGACCTTGCCGGTCGAATACGGGCTCAGGCGGCCCTCCAAGGTCAACAGCATGGCCTCGTCCAGGTGACTGAGACCGGCGGTGGGCTGGCCGACGTCGATGAGCAAACGGCCCAAGGTCTGGAGGGCCTCGGCCTCGAGGTCCGCGGACGCCAGGGCCCGTCCGAGGGCACGTGCCTGCTCGGCGAGGGCCCCGGCCTGGTCGAACTCGCCGGCGCCGTGGGCGGCCTCCGCCTCGCGCAGCAGCAGGGCGCCGTACTCGATGCAGCTGGTGTCGTTCTCGAGCGCCCGACGGGCTCGCTGTAGCCAACCCGAGGCGGCGGCGGGACGAGCCCGAAGGCAGTGGTCCTGGTAGAGCCAGACCGCGCACATCCCCGCTCGGCGCTGGTCGCCGAGCGACTCGAAGATGTGGTGGGCGGCGTGGCGAGCTTCGATGCTCTCCTCGATCCGCCCGAGCCACCAAGCCGCATCAGCCAACACGTCGAGACGCTCTGCCTCCGCCGTCGGCTCGCTGACCGACAACTCGTGCACGAGGTCATAGGACGCTTGCCAGTCGTGCCGGGACAACGCCGCACGGGCGCCATCCAAGTCAGCGACTCCGTCGTCGGTCGCCTTCCGCGTTCCCCCGGGCCCCCCAACCACGTGCTGACGCTAGCGAGGCCTCGACCGTGCGCTACGCGGGAGCAGGGGCGCCGCGCAGGAGCTCCTGCACGCCTTCGGTTGTCACGGCCTGACCGCCCATCGTCCACTGGCCGCTGGCGACGTCCTGGATGACGACCCATGTCACCCCGCGCGCCGGCTCGCCCACGGCGTCGGCGAAGACGTCGGTGACGCCCCGTGCGATCGCCTGCTTCTGCTCGGTGCTGAGCACACCCTCCATGACCTTCACATCGATCAGCGGCATCTGTCTCTCCTCGTTCCCGGGACGATCCCGGGCCCGATGCCATCGTCCGCCAAGCGTGACCGAGGCCGCATCGGACAGAGGCCGCATCCCTGGCCGGTGACAAGCGTGATCGATGGGGCATTCGCACCATCCCCGGTTCACGCGTGCTGGGGCGATCGTCCGATGCGAGCGGGCGGCCCTCGGACGAAGATGGACACGTGCACCAATCGGAGCGGTCGAGCACGACGTCTCGGCGGGTGGCCGAGTTCATCGAACTGGGCCGCGATCGGGAAGCCGCCGAGCTCGCCGCCAGCGACAGCTGCGCAATCGCCAACCCTCGGCGCCAGACACAACACTCACAAGGAGAACGCATGGAGGTACTCGACCAGCTCGACCAGCTCGGCCCGCTCCTCGCCGCTGTCGTCGGCCGCATCGGCCCCGAGGAGCTCGACGACCCGACGCCGTGTGCCGAGTTCACCGTCCAAGGCGTCCTCGATCACATGATCGGCGGGGCGACCATGTTCGCCGCCGCCTTCCGCGGCGTTGCACCGAGCCAACCCGACGCGACTGACGTCTTGGCCGGCTTCGGGCCCGCCCTGACGGGGCTCGCGGAGGCCATGCACAGCCCCGGCGCCCTCGACCGCACGCTCCAAGCACCCTTCGGCGAGGTGCGAGGCGCCACCTTCGCCCGGTTCGTCGTCCTGGACGGCCTCGTCCACGGCTGGGACCTGGCCACCGCCACCCGCCAGCCCTACGAGCCTCCGGACGCCCTCGTCGCCGACGTCGACACGTTCGCCCGCCAGGCGGTGGAACCTCTGCGTGGCGACATGTTCGGCCCCGCCGTGGAGGTCCCGTCAGCGGCCACGCCGATCGAGCGACTGGCCGCCTTCACGGGCCGCCAACCCTGAGCTCGACCCTCCACCACTAGAGGGCTACAAAGAGGGCGGGGCGTTGCCGAGCAGGTGGGCGTTCTCGTAGCTGATCACGTGCATGACGGCGTTGATCAGGGCCAGGTGGGTGAAGGCCTGGGGGAAGTTGCCGAGGTGGCGGCCGCTGCGGGCGTCGAGCTCCTCGGCGTACAGGCCGAGGGGGCTGGCGAATGACAGCAGTTTCTCGGCCAGTTCCCGAGCTCGGGTGTGCTCGCCGATGTGGGCGAACGCCGAGACCAGCCAGAACGAGCAGATGGTGAACGTGCCTTCCTCGCCCGCCAGCCCGTCGTCGGTCTCCTTCACCCGGTAGCGGAGGACGAGGCCGTCCTCGGTGAGCTCGTCGGCGATGGCGAGCACGGTCGCTCGCACACGCGGGTCTTCGGGCGGCAGGAAGCCGACCAGCGGCATGAGGAGCAGCGACGCGTCGAGGGCGTCCGTGTCGTAGTGCTGAGTGAACACGCCGCGGGCGTCGACGCCGTGCTGGCACACGTCGGCGTGGATCTCGTCGGCCAGCGCCTGCCAGCGCTCGGCCTGCTCTGTGTCACCCCGGATCCGAGCGAGGCGAGCACCGCGGTCAGCCGCGACCCAGCACATCATCTTCGACGACGTGAAGTGCCTGGGCTCGCCCCGGACCTCCCACATGCCGTTGTCGGGCTCGCGCCAGTGGGCGGCGGCCATCTCGACCTGGCGGCTCAGGATGGGCCAGATCCGGTCGTCGAGCCGGTCGACGGTCCGGGTGTGGATGTAGAACGAGTCGAGCACCGCGCCCCAGAGGTCGTGCTGGCGCTGGTTGTGGGCGGCGTTGCCGACGCGGACGGGCCGGGCGCCCTCGTACCCGCTGAGATCGTCGAGGACCTGCTCGTCGGGGACCCGCTCGCCGTTCACCGTGTACATGAGCCGGAGCTCGGTGTCGCGCTCGGCCACGTCGGCCAGGAACCAGAAGAAGTCGTTCGCCTCCCAGTCGAATCCGAGCGTGTGCAGGCCCCACAGAGCGAAGGCCGAGTCTCGGATCCATGTGTAGCGGTAGTCCCAGTTGCGCTCGCCCTCGGGCGTCTCGGGCAGCGAGGTCGTCGCCGCGGCGACGAGGGCGCCTGTCGGCGCGAACGTCATGCCCTTCAACGTCAGGGCGCTGCGTTCGAGGTGGCTCCGCCACGGGTGATCGGGGAAGCGGCCGCGCGCCAGCCAGTGCTGCCAGTGGTGCGCCGTCCACACGAGACGCCGGTAGGCCTCTTCGAACGTGTACGGGGGCTCGTGCTCGCTCCACGAGAGGGCGCAGAAGCGGAGGTCGCCCTCGTGAAGGAGCGTACGGGCCGTGGCCCGTCCGCCCTCGAAACCGATGCGCATGTCGGTGGTGAGCCTGAGCTCCAGGTCGGCGCCCTCGGCGGTGGCGATCCCCTGGTGGTACCCGTGCTCGGCGTAGCGCCACGACGACGGGCGTCGGCCGTAATCGAACATCGGCTCACAGTCGAGCTCGACCTGCACCTCGCCGTTGACGCAGCGCACTGTGCGCAGCAGGACATGGTCGGCGTCGTAGTCCGTTGGTGCCCGGCGGTGGCTGCCGGAGAGCTCGTCCTCGTGGTGCCACGGCCCGATGAGCAGGACGTCGCGCACGATGATCCAGCCCGTCGCTGTACCCCAGCTCGTCTCGAGGCACATCGTCCCTGGCAGGTAGCGCCGGGCGGCGGGCACGGAGACGTCGGCGGGCCCGAGGCGGAAGCCGCCGGCGTGGCGGTCGAGCATGGTGCCGAAGACGCTCGGGGAGTCCACCTTCGGGAGGCACAGCCACTCGACGTTGCCGCTCGGCGCCACCAGCGCGCACGACTCGCAGTCGGACAGGAACCCGTAGTCGGCGATCGGCGGGAACGGTGAGCGGCCGAGGAGCGGGTCCGACGGGAACAGCGGCACCCCTCAACTTTCTCACAGCGGGCCCGCGAACGTGCCACGATGACCCATCGCCGAGAGCAGCGCAGTCGACGGATATGAGATCACCCGCCACATCGGGAGCGGGGTGTGGGGCGTCGTATCGGAGGCCGTCGCCAGCGACGGCAGGCGGGTGGCGGTCAAGGAACTGCATGCGTCGTTGCTGGGCGACCCGGCGGCGCGTGCGCGCTTCGGCACCATCGCCGCGCTGCTGAAGTCGATCGACCACCCCCACGTCGTGCGCGTCCTCGACTATGCCGACACCGCGGGGAGGTGCGTCCTCGTCCTCGACCTCGCCGAAGGCGGCACACTGCGCGAACGCGCCGAGAGCATTGCCCCCGAGACGGCCGTGGCCGTGATGCTCGCCGTCGCCCGCGGCGTCGAGCGAGTGGCGCGCGGCGGAGTCCTCCATCGCGACCTCAAGCCTGAGAACGTCCTGTTCACTGGGGCCGGTGTGCCGGTCGTCTCGGACTTCGGCATGGCCGAGGTCGTGAGCGGTCGGGGGACGCTCGCCACGCGTGATGGTGCCGTGCTCGGCGCCCCCGCCTACATGGCCCCCGAGCTCGTGCGCAGCGAGGAGCCGGGGCCGGAGACCGACGTGTACGCGATGGCGACCATGCTGTATGAGCTGCTCGCTGGGCGCCTTCCGTTCTCGACCGAGGGCGACGCCCTCGCCGTCATGGGCAGCCATGTGCGCGAGGTGCCGGACGACTTCCTCACCGTCGCCCCCGACGTGGCGCCCGCCATCGGCGGCGTGGTGATGCGCGGGCTCGACCCCGACCCTCTCGTCCGCTACCGAAGCGCCGACGAGTTCGGGGCCGCCC
>CADDZP010000266.1 GCA_902812475.1 Actinomycetota bacterium
GCATCAGTCGGCGGCGCACCAGACGTATGACCTCGTTGCGCGTGCTCCGCCCGAGCACGTCGGCCAGCCCGCCGCCCGTCGTGAACGTCTGCGTCGTCACGCCCCGCCGCTCCGCCCACGCCTGCGCGAGCCGGAGGGCGCGGTCGGTGCCGTGGCCTGGAACGGGCCTGCCGTAGACCTCGTGCAGCTCGGCGACCAGCTTCATCTCGATGGCCGCCACCGCCAGCGTCTCCACGACGAGCTCGACGGGCAGGGTGACCCAGGCCGGCGGCGTCAGCTCTTCGGCGCCGGCCAGCGCCCCGGTGGTGGCGCCGATCACCGCGCTGGCACGGGAGGCGCCGCGGATGATCTCTTCGGCGAGGGCAGCCCCACTCAGGCCGTCGTGATGGGCCTGGAGCGTCGCCAGGTCCCGCACGGGGATGTGCGGCACCATCTCGACGGCGGTCTCCGCCAGCCAGCGCCCGGTCGCCACCGCGCCCCGCCCGGCAGCGCGCATGGACCCCAGCGCCGCACGGGCCCCGCGGGGCAGCGCCGTCCGGTCGACATCGCCGCCGGCGAGGCGCCCCATGGCCTCGGGAAGGCCGGTGTTCTCAGCGGGTTCTGCCACTGCTCCCTGGTTACCCCACAGCTCGCTCCGGTACCGTTCGCGCCGTGCGGCGGGCGGTCGCTTCCGGGCTGCTGGCGCTGGGGGCCGTGCTCGTCCACGCTCCTGCGTCGACGGCGCGGGCACCGGCGCCGTCGATCGTCACCACCGCCGCGCCGTCGACGACGACCGTCACCTCGGCGCGTCGCTCTGGCACTTCCGGTGGCGCCGGACGACCTGCCAGCGCCAACCGACTCCCCACGTTGGGAGAGGGCTTTCCCTGGATCCCCGTCGGCGTCGTGGTCGTGGCCGCCGGGCTGGTGGGCGCCCGTCTGCGACGAGCCGCACGCCGTTGACGGACTAGGTCTGTTCGGCCACCAGACGGGCGAAGTCGTCGGCGGGCAGCGGACGCGCGAAGAGGTACCCCTGGGCGTAGCGGCAGCCGAGCAGGCGCAGCTCGTCCCGTTGACGCTCGGTCTCGACTCCCTCGGCCGTGACTGACAACCCGAGCGCACCGGCCATGGCGACGATGGCGGCGACGATCGCCGAGTCGTTGGGGTCGGTGCCCAGGCCATCGACGAAGGCGCGGTCGACCTTCAGGCTGTCGAGGGGCAGCCGCTTGAGGTAGGCGAGCGACGAGTACCCCGTGCCGAAGTCGTCGACTGCGAGGCGGACCCCGAGGGCTTTGAGCCCGACGAGGCTCTCGATCGAGAACTCCACGTCCTCCATGAGGACGCTCTCGGTGATCTCGAAGCTCAGAGCGGACGGGCTGAGGTCGTTGCGGCGAAGGGCGTGGCTCACCGCCGCCGAGAAGTCCCCGGCCGAAAGCTGGCGGGCCGAGACGTTGACCGACAGGGAGGCCAGGTCGAGGCCGGCGTCCTTCCAGCGGCGGAGCTGGTCGCACGCCTCGTCCAGCACCCACTGACCCAGCGGCACGATCAGACCAGTCTCTTCGGCCAGGGGGATGAAGTCGGTGGGTGAGACGCGGTCGTGGCCCGGCACGTCCCAACGCACGAGGGCCTCGGCGCCGACGATGCGTCCGTCGCCCACCGAGACGATCGGCTGGTAGAGCACGACGAACTCCTGGCGCTCGAGGGCCCTGCGCAGGGCCGCCTCGGCCACCAGGCGGCTCTCGGCTCGGATGCGCGCTTCGGCGTCGAACAGCTCGACTCTTCCCCGCCCGCGTTCCTTGGCGCTGTACATGGCCGCGTCGGCGTCGCGCAGGAGCGCCTCGGCGGTGTCGTCCTCGCCGCCGACGGCGATGCCGAGGCTGGCGGTCACGAAGACCTCCTCGCCGCCGATGGGCAGGCTGCCGGCGACGGCGTTGACCAGGCGTTCACCGAAGCGGGCGGCCTCCCACGCACCGCCCACGCCCTCACGGACGACGACGAACTCGTCGCCGCCGAAGCGGGCGACCGTGTCTGCGCCGCGCACGGCGTTGCGCAGGCGGTCGGCCACCTCGACGAGCACGGTGTCGCCCGCCGAGTGACCCCAGCTGTCGTTGACCAGCTTGAAGCGGTCGAGGTCGAGGAGGAGGACGGCGACGTGGCTGCCCTCACGCGAGCTGCGGGCCAGGGCCTGCCCGATGCGGTCGATCAGCAGGCGCCGGTTGGGCAGCCCGGTGAGGGCATCGTGCAGCGCCTGGTGGGCGAGCTGGGTCTCGACCTGCTTGCGGGTCGTGACGTCGCGGGCGATGCCCTCCACCGCTTCGATGTCGCCGCTGGGGTCGGTGATCAGGCTGAGGCGCTGCTCGACCCAGATGGTCGAGCCGTCCTTGCGCGCGACCTCGACCTCCCACGCCTGGCGCAGCCCGGCGCGGCCCTCGCCGCGCATCATCTGCACGTGCATGGCCTCGATGAGGTTGAAGATGAGCCGCGGGTCGCCGTAGAGCTCGTCGACGGAGTAGCCGGTGATCGCCTCGCAGGCGGGCGACACGTAGTCGAAGCCCGGCTGGCCCTTGAGTCGGTAGCGGAAGATGAAGTCCTGGGCGTTCTCGGCGAGCACACGGAAGCGCTCCTCGCTCTCCCGCAATCGGTGTTCGGCGATCTTGCGCCGCGTGATGTCGGTCGAGATGCCGGCGATGGCGTACGGGACGCCGTCGTCGTCCAACAGCGGGAACTTGAAGGCCAGAAAGGTGACCGCCGAGTTCGGGTCGGGGCCCTGCTCCTCGAACTCGAGCGGTGCGAGCGCGTCGAGCACGCGCAGGTCGTTGACCCGCAGGGCCGCGGCGAACGAGGCCGGCCAGAGGTCGATGTCGGTCTTGCCGACGACGTCCTCGCGGCGCAAGCCGGTGAGCTCCTCGTAGCGCCGGTTGACCAACACGTACCGGCCTTCGAGGTCCTTCACGTAGATGGCAGCCGACGTGGCGTCGACGAGGTCGCGCAGCGCACCGCCCGAGTCGACGAGGGCGCGAACGCGCTCCGACTCGCTCGGTCGATCGAACAAACTCTCGTTCGCCCGGCTCGCTGCCGTGGCCATCTCCGTGGGTCTCCCTTTTGCCACTAAGAGAGCCACGGAAGGGCCGTGCACGACAATGGCCCATCGGGACTATTTCCGCCTAGGGCGTTCGGCGCATACCGGGAGAGAGGTACCCAGGGTTGGCCACTTCCAGCTTCGCCCGGACCGTCTGGCGCAGGACGTCGAGCACGTCGTCCCGTCGGTCGTCGAGCGCGCCCGAGCGGATGGCGGCGGCCAGCGCCGCCTCGTCGCCGACACCGAGGCGTTCCAGGGCAGCGCGATGGTCGGCGACCTGGTCCGGGCCCAGCTCCAGCTCGCGCTCCACCATCTTCAAGACGTTGACGGCCACGCGCGTGTGGAACCGGACGCGTCCTTCGGTCGCGGCCATCACGTCGCGCTCGAGGAACTCGCGGACGGCCTCCACCAGCTGAGCGATTGTCGGCGCGTCGTGCGGTTCGTTCACCCGATCAGCTCCAGGAGGTCCCACTCGTTCTCGCACACCCGCCGGCCGATGGCCGCCAGCTCGACGGAGCGGACGGTCCCGGACAGGTGGGTGAACGCCTGGGCGATGCACATGATCCCCCACTTCAACGTGCCGAGCACCTCCCACCAACGCACGACCTCCGGGTCGACGCGCGTTCCCGACGCGCGCTCGTAGGCGGCGAAGAGCTCCTCCCGCTCGCCGAAGCCGCCCACGGGACGGTCCACACCGAACCGCCACGCCTTCACGCACAGCCAGCCGAGGTCCTCCATGGGATCGCCGAGGTGCGCCAGCTCCCAGTCGAGGACGGCGCGCAAGCCGTCGGGGCCGACGATCAGGTTGCCGTTGCGGAAGTCGCCGTGCACGACGGCGACGCCAGTCCGCGGAGGCCGCCGGTCGTCGAGCCACCGGAGGGCGAGCTCGAAGGTGGGGTGGGGCTGGCCAAAGCCGTCGAGCATGGCGCGCCACGTGGCGACCGGGTCGGCGTCCTCGATCAAGCCGGGAACGGCATCGATCGGAATGGCATGGATACCGGCCAGTGCCTCCCCGCACTGGGCGGCGAGAAGCGGCCGGGCGTGCGCGTACTCGTCGTCTCGAAGGATCTTGCGGGGGATCGTCTCGCCCTCGATGCGCTCGACGACCAGGTGATCGCTGTCCTCGGCCAGAATGCGCGGTACTGGGACGCCCGCTTGTGCCGCCGCCCGCAGCAGGGCGGCTTCGGGGACGGCCGGCGTCGGGCGGCTGCCACCGCGGGGATCGGTGCGAACGACGACGTGCTGGACCGTGCCGTCGGGCCCGACGGCGTCCGCCGACCACATCGCCCGCGACGCGCCGGCCGACAGACGCCGGACGTTCTCCAGCCGCGTGCCGCCATCCAACAGGGCAGCGACGGCGGCCTCGTTCAACCGATCACGTCTTCTTGCTCACTCCGGCGCTGTCGAAGGTAGCCATCTCGTTGAGGATGAGGGCGGCTGCTCGGACGACGTGGAGGGCGAGCACGGCGCCTGTTCCCTCTCCCAGCCGCAGTCCCAGGTCGAGCACGGGCTCGAGCCCGAGGTGGATGAGCGCCGCGCCGGCGCCCGGCTCGGTCGAGAGATGGCCGGCGATGCAGCCGTCCACGACCGCGGCGTCGCGGTTGGCCGCAGCGAGGAGGGCGGCGCAGGCGATCACGCCGTCGACGATCACCGGCGTGCCGCGGGCAACGCCCTCGGCGATGAAGCCGGCCAGCGCCGCTATCTCGAGTCCGCCCAGTTCGGCGAGCGGGTCCGTCCCCGCGGCGCGGACGCGATCGACAGCCCGCTGCACGACGGCCGTCTTCGTGCGCAGCATGTCGTCGTCGATGCCCGTTCCC
Source organism: Actinomycetota bacterium (assembly GCA_902812475.1). Lineage (GTDB taxonomy): Bacteria > Actinomycetota > Acidimicrobiia > Acidimicrobiales > AC-14 > CADDZP01. Next base: position 4,873 of record CADDZP010000266.1, read on the forward strand.
CGGCCCGTGACGTTGCCCGGGGACGCACCGGTGTAGGCCGCGATCAGTGCAGCCGACGCCGTCGTGTTTCCGATGCCCATGTCGCCCGTCACCAGGCAGCGCGCTCCGCCCTCGACGCTCATCGCCGCGACGTCGCGGCCGACGGCCATGGCTTCGTCCCGTTCGGTCCCCGTCATCCCCCCTCCCTCGGCCAGGTTC
>CADDZP010000267.1 GCA_902812475.1 Actinomycetota bacterium
ACAGGCCCGGCGGATGCCGGGCAGGGCAGCGGCGAACACCAGCATGTGGTCGAACTTCGCTCGGTCGCGCCGGACCCGCCAGTGCGGGTGGTACAGGTACTGGCGACGCCCGGCAGCGTCGGTGCCAACGGCCTGCAGGTGGCCGCGGGCGTCACGGCAGATCCACACGTCGGTCCACGCCGGGGGGATGGCCAGCGAGCGGATGCGCGTGAGCTGCTCGGCGTCGGTCAAGCGGGCTCCGTCGCAGTCCAGGTACGTGAACCCCCGTCCCGCCCGGCGGCGCGCGTAGCCGGGGTCGTTGCAGGTGACTCGCCGCAGCCGGGGCACGGCCTACGTTTGCCCGCTCAAACGGACGCCAAAACGCGAAGGAGCCCCGGTGTCGACCGGGGCTCCCCGTTTTGGGCAGCGAGTGCTCGCCAAGACCACTCGCTGCCGAAACTTCGAAACCGCGAGCTACTTGCTGCGCTCGGCAGCCTCCTGCTCGACCTCACGGGCCTTGGCCTTGCCCTCGTGGGCCTTGGCCTCGGCCCGAGCCTGTGTCGCCTCGCGCTCGGCCTCGCCCTTCTTTGCCTGGGCCTGGCCCTCGCGCTGCAGGTCGGGGTTGTCGGTCACTTCGCCGACCTTCTCCTTGATCGTGCCCTTGGCCTCTTCGAAAACACCCATTGCGAAAACCAACTCCTTGAACTTCGCGGACGACCTGTATGTACCCGTGGCTCGCGGCCGGAAAACCGGCCGCAAACAGTTGCGAATGTCACCCCAGCTTGGGGATGACCTCGCGCTGGTAGAAGTCGAGGAAGTCGTCCTGGTGGTCGCCGACCTGGTGGACGTACACGTAGCGGTAGCCGGCGTCGAAGTACTTGCGCAGCTGGTCCAGGTGCCGTTCGGGATCGGGACCGCACACGACCAGCTCGGCGACGTCGTCCTCGGAGACCATGTCGGCCGCCTGCTCGAAGTGCCGGGGCAGCGGGAGCTCTTGACCGAGCTCACCCTTGATGGCGGCATTGGGCCACACCTCGTGGGCGGTACGGCGGGCCCGCTTCTCGTCCTCGTCGTAGCAGACGTGCACCTGCCCGAACGTCGGCTTCTCGCCCCCGCCGGCGCTGCGAAAGGCGTCGACGATGCCCTCTTTCGGCGCGGTGGAGATCAGCCCGTCGCCCTTGCGCCCCGCCAGCTCCGCCGCGCTCTCGCCGCTGGCTGCGATGCACAGGTCAGGGAGCGGATCCGGAAGCGTGTAGATGCGGGCGTTCTCGACCTCGTAGAAGCGGCCTTTGTAGCTCTGGTTGCCACCCTGCCACAGCTGACGGATGACCTCGACCGCCTCCTCGAGCATGTCCTGACGGGTGTCGGCAGACGGCCAGCGCGCGCCGACGACGTGCTCGTTGAGGTTCTCGCCGGTCCCGACGCCGAGGAAGAAGCGTCCCGGCATCATGGCGCCGACCGTCGCCGCCGCCTGGGCGACGATCGCCGGATGGAGCCGGATGGTGGGACACGTCACCCCGGTGCCCACGCGCAGGCGCTGCGTGGTTTGGGCGATCCCGCCGAGCACCGACCACACGAACGGGCTTTGTCCCTGCGTGTCGGTCCACGGGTGGAAGTGGTCCGAGATCAACGCGTACTCGAAACCCTTGGCCTCTGCCTGTTGTGCCTGGCGCACGAGCTCGTTGGGCGGGTGCTCCTCGCTCGAGAGTGCGATGCCGACCGGTTGCATGGGCTCTCCTCCTAGCGGCTCCTAGCGGCTCCTAGCGGCTCCTAGCGGCGCCTTGCGGGCTCTTAGTGGGCGGGAACGGGTGTGGCTACTACCTGCCCGTCCGGCTCGCCCTTTCCCAGCTGAATTGCCAGCTGGCCGTTCCCGAAGCTCGCCGTGACCTGGGCGCCGACCTCGTCGGGGATCTCCAGCTCGCGGAAGTAGGGCCCGTAGTGCCACTCGCGGCGGACGTAGGTCTTGGGCGCTGCCGTGCGCATGGCCGCCGAGATCGTCAGCCTCCCTCGCGTGACGACGATGGCGATGTCGTCGGCCATCACCCCTGGCAGCGGCGCCACCGCCACCATCGCTTCGTCGGTCTCGTACAGGTTGACGGGGATGGATTGAGGATGGGTGGCGGCGTCGACCGCCTCGCCCAGCGCCGCGGTGAGCTGCTCGCCGATGTCGGACATGCTGCGTTCTTACCCATCGCGTCGGGGGTAGCTATCGGCCATGGACGACGACCGCTTCCTGGATGTTCTCTACGAGGCGAGCGCCGCCCTCGAGGCTGGGGGTGTCGACTACGTGCTCATGGGTGGCGTGGGCTCGGCCGCCGTGGGTCGGCCCCGTTGGACGCACGACATCGACTTCTTCGTCCGTCCCGAAGACGCCCGCCACGTCCTCGGCCTGCTCGAGGACGAGGGGTTCACCACCGAGGAGACGTATCCCGACTGGCTGTTCAAGGGCTTCAAGCACGGCATTCTCGTCGACGTCATCTTCAAGTCGGCCGGCGGCATCTATCTCGACGACGAGATGCTGGAGCGGTCGTCCTACGGCGAGTTCAAGGGCCAGAAGGTGCGCCTCATCGCTCCCGAGGACCTGATCGTCATCAAGGCGGTGGTCAGCGACGAGCACATCCCTCGGCACTGGTATGACGCTCTGGGTGTCATCGGGTACTGCACGCTCGACTGGGACTACCTCGTGCACCGGGCGCGACAGTTCGGCGCCCGGCGCGTCCTGAGCCTGCTGCTCTACGCCCAGTCCAACGACCTCGTCGTCCCTGCGGGCCCCATCAAGGAGCTGTTCCATGCCATCTACGCCGACTGAGCCCGACGACTACGTCATCGGTCGCGTGCAGCAGGCACTGGCGCACGACCCGCGCGTCAACGAGCTCGACGTCACCGTCACGATCAAGGGCGGCAAGCTGTTCCTGACGGGAACGGTCACCACCGAGGAGCGCTGCCGAGCCATCACCGAGATCGTGTGCCGGGAGTGCCCCGATCTCGACGTGCACAACGAGGTGGCCGTCGTGTCGCTGCGCGAGCCCGACGGCGCCGACGTCGAGGAGCTCACTTGAGCCCCGTCCGCGTCGCCGCCGTCGCCGACGTCCACTGCGGGCAGGACTCGGCCGGCACGCTGGCGCCGCACTACGAGCACCTGGCCGAGCACGCCGACGTCTTCGTCATCGCCGGGGACCTCACGCGCCGCGGCCTGCCCGAGGAGGCCCAGGTCCTCGCCGGCGAGCTCGCCGACGTGGCCGCCGCCGTGCCGACGTTCGCCGTGCTCGGCAACCACGACTACCACTCCGACGAGGAGGCGATGGTGGCCAAGGTCCTCGACGAAGTGGGCGTGGAGGTCCTCGAGGGCGCAGCGACGACCGTCGAGAGCGAAGGCGGCGCCCGTGTCGGCATCGCCGGCGTCAAGGGCTTCGGTGGGGGCTTTGCCGGCGCGTGCGGCACCGAGTTCGGCGAGCCCGAGATGAAGGCGTTTGTCGCCCACACCCGCGAGATCTCGACGCGCCTGGAGGCGTGCCTCGAAGCGCTCACCGACGCCGACGTGCGCATCGCCCTCCTGCACTACGCGCCCGTCGACGACACCCTGCGCGGCGAGCGCCTCGAGATCTACCCCTTCCTCGGCAGCTACCTGCTGGCCGAGGCCATCGACCGGGCCGGCGCCGACCTCGTCGTCCATGGCCACGCCCACGGCGGCTCGGAGAAGGGCGTGACGCCCGGCGGCGTGCACGTGCGCAACGTCGCCCTGCCCGTGATCAACCGTGCGTACCGGGTCTACGAACTCGGGTAGGTAGTAGGAGAACGGTGGAGTAAGAAGAGAGCCATGGCACGGGAAGAGCTGTCCAAGTTCAACGTGGTGGCGACCTACGCCGACATGGAGACGGCGCGCAAGGCCATCGACGCCCTCGAACGCGCCGGCGTCGACGGCGAGGACATCTCCCTCCTCGGCCGTCACGCCGACGCCGCGGCCGCCGAGCTCGAGACGCGCCAGCGGGACGCCCACCTGGTGGGCGACGTCGCCGAGAAGGCGACCAAGGGCGGCGCCGTGGGGAGTGTCGTCGGCGCCATCGCCGGCGCCGTGGCGTTCGTCATCCCCGGAGTCGGCCCGGCTCTGGGCGTCGGCATCTGGGCTGGCGCCCTCGGCGGTGCCATCGCCGGCGGCGCTGTCGGCGGGGTGGCCGGCGGGGTGGGCGCCATCGACCAGAGCGAGGCCTGGGAGCTGACCTACGACGACGTGGCCGAGGGCAAGGTCCTCGTCGCCACCCACGCCGAGACCGACGAGGACGCCGAGACGCACAAGAGACTTCTCGAGGGCGTCGGTCCCGAGAAGCTCGAGGTCTTCGACGAGCGGGGCAAACGCATCGACGCCTGACGTCTGGGGTAGGCCCAAAGGGTTGTCTCACTAGAGGAGGACCCGACATGGCCAAGGTTGCGTTCGTGCTCGCCGACGACTTCGAGGACTCCGAGTTCAAGGTCCCCTACGACCGCATCCGGGAGGCCGGCCACCAGGTGACCGTCGTCGGCATGGAGGCGAACAAGGAAGTCAAGGGCAAGAGGGGCAAGGAGACCTTCACCACCGACGTCGGCGTCAAAGACGTCAGCGCCGAGGACTTCGACGCCCTGGTGATCCCGGGTGGCTACTCGCCGGACAAGCTGCGCACCGACGACGGCATCGTCTCCTTCGTCCAGAAGATCGATGGCGCCGACAAGCTTGTTGCTGCCATCTGCCACGCCGGCAGTCTGCTGATCGAGGCCGACGCTGTCCGCGGCCGGCGGCTGACGTCGTGGCCGTCCGTTCGCACCGACCTCATCAATGCCGGTGCAAAGTGGGAGGACGCCGAGGTCGTCGAGGACGGGAACCTGATCACGTCGAGGAACCCCGACGACATCCCCGCCTTCTGCGAGGCGATCCTCGAGCGGCTGTAGCGCCCCGCTGAAACCGTTCTTGGCGCAGGAATGTGCGTTACTCGCACATTCCTGCGCCAAGAAGCGTGAGGCGGCTAGAGGCGGGCGCGTTGGCGGGCGGCCTCGAGGAGCTCGTCGGGGTCGTCGCCGTCTTCGGGGTGGGTGGCGATGCCCGCCGTGAAC
>CADDZP010000268.1 GCA_902812475.1 Actinomycetota bacterium
ATCCGGACCTCAGGCGCTACATCAAGTCCGAGATGATGTAGTGCTCGACCTCGGCTTCGAGGTCGTCGGCGCCGACGTCGAGCGCGGCGCGATGGCGCCCACTCTCCGGTTCCACGTCCGGGTCAGAGAGGGGACGGGCGCCGTCGTCCACAGCGCCCTGCTGCGCGCCCGCATCCAGATCGAGGCCCGCCGTCGCCGCTACGACGAGCACGAGCAGGCCCGCCTGGTCGAGCTGTTCGGCGAGCCCGACCGCTGGAGCGACACGCTCCGCGTCTTGCCGTGGGCCCAGGCTGCGGTGGTCGTGCCCGGGTTCACCGGCTCGGTCGAGGTCGACATCCCGGTCGCCTGTACCTACGACATGGAGATCGGCTCGACCAAGTACCTGCACGGTCTCGAAGGCGGCGACGTCCCGCTGCTGTTCCTCTTCAACGGCACCGTCTTCGCCCGTGGGCCGGCAGGCCTCAGCGTCGAGCAGCTCTCGTGGGACCTCGAGGCCTCGTGGCGCATGCCCATCGCCCGCTGGCGCCGGCTCATGGACGCCTACTTCCCGGATGCCAATTGGATCCGCCTCGGCCGCGACCGCTTCGACGCCTTGGCCCGCTACAAGGCCGAGCGGGCCCTGCCGACGTGGGAAGCAGTGGTCGACGACCTCCTCGCCGACCGCCTCGCTCCCCCGGTTGCGTGAACAGCCCCGTTCGTTGAACAGCTTCGAGCACGCCCGCAAGGTCGCCGACGCCGTCCTCTACGAGGGCTATCTCCTCTATCCGTACCGGGCGTCGGCACCGAAGAACCTCCTGCGGTGGCAGTTCGGCGTGCTCGTCCCTCGCGGCTTCAGCGGCGAGGAGCCCGACCCCTCGGCGTTGGGGGCCGCCTGCCTGCTCGAGGCGGCGGCGGACGCCACGCTCGACGTCCGTGTTCGCTTCCTCCAGCTCCAGGCCCGTAGGCCCGAAGTGGCCACCGACGACGGATTCGAGGCCGTGCCGTCGGTCGAGGTCGGCGACCGGCGCCTGCTGGCGTTCGAGGAGGCGCGGGAACACGAGGTCGACCACACAGCAATCGCCGTCGGCCGTCTCCTCGACGAGGAGATCGCGTTGCCCGTCGAGGTGGATGGCGGCCGCGAAGTCGAGCTCGTGCCCGGGCCCGACGGTGCGGTCGCGGCCCGGATCATCCGTACGCGGTCGCCGGTCGCGGGCGTCGTGCGCCTGCGAGCCGAGCGCCTCGACACTGCCGGTGACGTCGTCCGCCTCCACGTCCGCGTGGAGAACACGGCCGACAGAAACCCGGCCGAGCCCGACGACCGCTCACGTGCCCTGCGCCGGTCGCTGATCGCCGCCCACGTGCTGGTCGGCGCCAGCGGCGGCCGTTTCCTCTCGGTGATCGATCCGCCCGACGAGCTCACGGCTGCGGCACGTGCCGTCCGCGGAGAACGGGCGTGGCCTGTGCTCGCCGGCCCGGAGGGATCCCACGACGCCGTGCTCATCGCGCCGATCGTCCTTCCCGATCATCCGGCTGTGGCCCCCGAGAGCCAGGGTGACTTCTTCGACGCCACCGAGATCGACGAACTGTTGACGTTGCGCGTGCGCACGATGACGCCCGAGGAGAAGCTGGAGGCGATCGCCACCGACGACCGGGCCGCGGCCATCGTCACTCGCGCCGACAGCATCACCGAGGACGCCTTCGCGGCTCTCCATGGCGCCGTCCGCGAGAAGAGCGCCGTCGAACCTCTCGACGACGGCACCACGCCCGACCACGTCGTCGTCCGCGGCGTCTCCGTCTCGTGCGGGTCGCGCGTCGTCCTCCGACCTGTCCGTCGCTCCGATCCCATGGACCTGTTCCTCGCGGGCAAGACGGCCACCGTCCGCTCGATACGAGCCGACTACGACGACCAGATCCACCTCGCCGTGACCGTCGACGACGACCCGGCCGCCGACCTGCACGACTGGTACGGCCGCTACCTCTACTTCTCACCCGACGAGGTCGAGCCCACGGCCTGACAGCGCCAGCGGCTAGTTGAAGAGAGCGAGCACGCGGTTGAGGAGCCGCAGCCCGTCCTTGGCTGGGTCGTCTCCCGGGTCGCGGCGGAGACGGCCGCGGAAGATGCTGGCGGCGTGGCGAAGCACGGTCGTGTCGTGTGGGCGTCACGCGTTAGATACGCGGCGGCGCGCTGGACGTCGTGGGGCTCGTTGGCGCCGCTGAGCTCGGTGCTGCGCTCACAGATCATCTGAGCGAGCTCCACCGCCCTCCTCCCGCCACAACGACAGACGTGAAGGCAACCGCCGACGCCATCTCGCTGCAATACGACCGGGCACACCGTCGGCCCGTCCGGGTCGCCATTGCACATCCGAGACCCAGCCGGCCAGTTCGAGGCCTCTGATCAGGGCCGCGCCGGCGTCGAGCTGCCAACGCCCGACCCCATAGCGCGCGGCGCGAGGGTCGGCATGGTGGGCGTTGTGCCAGGACTCCCCGAGGGAAAGTGGCGCCAGAACAGCGACGTTGGTGCTGCGGTCCCGAGTGTCCCAGGGACGGCGGCCGAAGGTGTGGCAGATCGAGTTGATGCTCCACGTGACGTGATGCAGCACACAAACGCGCACCACGCCCGCCCACAAGAACATGACGAGCGCGCCGCCGAGCGTCCCGGTCACGGCCCATCCGATGCCGAAGGGCAGCCCGAGCGACAGCACCGCGAACATCGGGAACAAGCGGTCGATGATCCGCAGATCAGCGTCACGCCGTACGTCCCGCGAGAAACCCGATGCCGGATAGCCGTCCTCGAAGAGCCAACCGATGTGGGCGTGCCACAGCCCCGACAGCGGCGCCCAGCGCCCCGATCCAGCGAGAGCGGGTGAGTGTGGGTCACCCTCCTTGTCGGCGAAGGCGTGATGGCGACGGTGATTACCTACCCATGCCACAACACCGCCTTCGATCGCCAGCGCGCCGGCGACGGCGAGGGCGAGTCGGACGGCGCGCACGGCGCGAAAGCTCCGGTGCGTGAACAGCCGGTGGTACCCGACCGTGACGCCATAGCCGGCGATCACGTAGAACACGACGGCGACGACGACGTCGTTCAGCGCGATGCCGTGGTTCCACAGGATGTTGCCGGCCACGAGAAGGGCGCCGAGCGGTCCGAAGACGATCACGGCGGTGAGCACCTTCTCGACCATCGGCTTCGGCTCGTACGGCGCCGCACCACCGTCCGTTGGAGCGGGGACGCGGACCGTCGGACTGCGTCCGCCCGATGAGCGTGCCTCCTCGATCTCGAAGGTGGTCGTCATTTGTGCCTCCCAGCGCGGTCGAGCCGCGTGCGTTGGTGGCCGTCGATGCAATGCCTCTCGGTCACGCCCGGCGCCTTCGGACGGGCCGGCGAACGTGCGGTTCAACGAGGACGTCGAGCACTTCGCCGATCGCCGCCTGCCGGGTGATGGAGTCGCCAAGGGGTAGGTCGGTCTGGACCTGGTAACGGTTACGACGGCCGTCTCTCTCCTTGAGCACGTAGCCGGCCTCGGTCAGGTCGGCCACGATGGCGTACGCGCTGCGTTCGGTGATCCCCACAGCCGTCGCGATGTCGCGCAGGCGAAGCCCGGGGTCATGGGCTATGCAGACCAACACTCGTGCGTGGTTGGTGAGAAAGCTCCATCGCGCCACGTCCACCCATTCTTAGCACAACAATTCTAGAAGTAGATTGCGGGGTAACCTGCATGCCCGTAGATTGGGCCGGTGGTCGACGAAGACGTGGAGCTGGCTGAAGTCTTCGCCGATGTGGCCCGTTCGCTGCTTGCGACAGGGAGCCTCGATCTAATCCTGAAGAAGGTCACCGAGGTCGCGGTGTCGGTCGTCGATCGCTGCCAGCCGGGCGACGGCGCTCGCCCGGTCGTCGTCCAGGGGCCACGCCAAGCGGGCGATCTCGGCGAGCTGGGCCTCTTCGACGGCGCCGCCGCCTGTCGTCTCACCGGCGCCTTCGTCCCCCGGCGGGCATTCGGTGGAGGTGGCTCGCAAACCAGGCGGCGGCCAGATCCGCCACCCGCTCGAGAGCGCCTGGCTCCTCGAAGAGGTGTGTGGCGCCGGGTACGACCTCGATGCGGTGCGGACAGTGGAGATGCTCGGCGGCCTGGCGGTTGAGTTCCAGCACGGTCTCGTCGCGGCCACCAACGAGCAGAAGGGTCGGAGCGCTGACGTGCTCGAGGTCCTCGCCGGCCAAGTCAGGACGGCCGCCACGAGACACCACCGCGCCGACGTGATCGCCAAGGTCAGCAGCTGCGACCAAGGCGGCGGCCGCCCCGGTGCTCGCCCCGAAGTAGCCGATGTCGAGCCCGGCCGCGGCGCCGTCGTCGTCGAGCCACTCGGTGACGGCCGCCAGCCGGCGGGCGAGGAGATCGATGTCGAAGCGCAGGTGCCGAGTGCGCAGGTCGACCGCCTCCTCATCCTCCGTCAGCAGGTCGAACAGGAGCGTCCCCAGGCCCTCGCCACGGAGGCGCTCGGCCACCTGCCGGTTGCGGGGGCTGTGGCGGCTGCTTCCGCTGCCATGGGCGAACACGACCACGCCGGCCGCGCCGTCGGGAACGGCGAGGTCACCGTGCACGACGGCATCGGCGACGGGGATGTCGACAGGTCGAGAGTCGATCATCTTCTCCTCCTTCGCACTCGCCGGTGCTCGCTACCTCGACGCTCGCGCCGGGCCCCGGCCCAGCAGGTCGAGGACCTCCTCGTCGGTGGTCTGGGTGAAGTCCCGGTACCACTCCCCCACGGCGAAGAACACAGCCGGCCGGTGGAGGCACACGACGTCGTGCGCGATGGCGCGCAGGCGAGACGCCGTCTCGGGCGGACAGACGGGAACGGCGAGCACGAGCCGTCGTGGCCCTCGACATCGCAGGGCCCGCAGGGCGGCCTCGGCGGTGACGCCGGTGGCCAGGCCGTCGTCGACCAACACGACGTCCTTGCCGGCGATCTCGGGGAGCTCGCGGTCGCCGCGGTAGCGGGCGACCTGGCGGTCCAGCTCGGCGCGCGCTCGCTCGGCCAGGCCCTCGACGTCGGCGCGGCGCAACCC
>CADDZP010000269.1 GCA_902812475.1 Actinomycetota bacterium
ACCGAGCAGGCGCAGGGTCAGACGCCGTTCGCCGTCGTGCTCGGGTGTGCAGACTCCCGGGTTCCGCCAGAGATCGTGTTCGACCAGGGGATCGGCGATCTGTTCGTCATCCGTGTCGCCGGTAACACCGCCGCTGACGACATCACGCTGGGCAGCATCGAGTTCGGCGTGCGCGGCCTCGGCTGCCCGCTGGTCGTCGTCCTGGGCCACGAACGGTGCGGCGCCGTGACGGCGGCCGTTGATCCGGCCAGTGCGTCGGGCCACGTGGCCGCCTTGCTGCCCCCGATCGTCCCAGCCGTCGAGGCGGCGCGGGCGACGCAGCCCGACGACCTGGTTCACGCCGCCGTGCGCGAGAACGTGCGGACGCACGTGGCGCGCCTGAGCGACCTGTTTCCCGACGTGGCCGTCGTCGGCGCCTACTTCGCCCTTGCCGCAGGCACGGTCGAGCTCCTGCGGTGAGAATCGGCCGCCGGCAGTCGCCGGCCGCTCACTCGTCGAACAGCGACAGCTCCTGCTCGTACTTGGCGGCGAAGTACTGGAAGATGGGGTCGACCTCGCCCAGCAGGTTGAGGTCGGGCGCCAGGGTGGCGGCCAGACCGTTGAGGTAGAGCAGGTTCTTGAAGAAGAGGACCAGCTCCTTCGGGAGCCGGAACCCCCGGGCAACGAGGACGCGCATCACCGCGCCCATCCCGTCCACGATCTGTTCGTGAGTGACGACATCGGGGAGCGGTTGGTCGCCCTCGAGCGCCTCCAAGGCGGCCGCCAGCTCGTCGACGTCGGTGTCCGGCGGGACGGCGCCGAGCCGCCGCAGGCCCGCGAGCTGGACGCGCACATCCCATGTTCCGACGCCCAACATGAACTGGACCAGGGCGGCCCGCTGCTCGGCGTCGAGACGGCCGACGATGCCGAAGTCGAGGAGCACGAAGCGGCCGTCGGGCTCGAGGAACACGTTGCCGGCGTGGAGGTCGCCGTGGAAGATGCCGTAGACCAGGGTGTGCTCGAGGACTCCCTGGATGCCGAGACGGATGATCGCCGCCGGATCGACGCCCGGGTCGAGATCGCCGGCGGCGTCGGTGTAGCGCCTCCCAGGCAGGTACTCCATGGTGAGGACGCGCGGCGTCACGAGGCCGGGCACCGGCCGGGGCACCCGCAAGGAGGCGAACATGCCGGCGTCCTCGCTGGCCAGGCCGACCTCGACCATGTTGAGGGCCTCGAGGCGGAAGTCCATCTCCTCGAGCACCAGCTGGGCGAACAGCTCGACAAAGCCGCGGGCGTTGGCCGCTCGAACGGCGCCACTGCGGGACTCGCCGAGCGCAGCCAGGAGGGCCATGGCCCGCACGTCGGCCTCGAACTGGCGGCGCAGGCCGGTGCGGCGAACCTTGACCACCACGTGGCGGCCGTCCTGGCGAAGCCGGGCTTCGTGTACCTGGGCGATGGACGCCGAAGCGATGGGGACGTCGCCGAACGACTCGAAGACGTCCTCGAGCGGCCGGCCCAGCTCTCGCGCAACGATGCGGCGCACCGTCGACGTGCGCACCGGTGGTACTTCGTCGCGGCACCAGGCGAAGGCGTCGACGACGTCGTCAGGGAGAAGCCCCTGAGCGGTGGCGATGAACTGCCCGAGCTTGACGTACACGGGCCCGAAGTCGCGCACCAGGTGCTGGGCCCGCTCGACCGCCGCGGTGACCCGGGCGTCGTCGGACTCGCCGTACGCCACGGATCGATAGATGGCACGGCCCAGGTCGATGGCGGCCCAGGTGGCCGCGGCGCCGACGATCCGGCCTGCGACTTGGGCCAGCCGCCCGATGCCGGCAGGATGCAACGCCGGACGGGCCAGCGTGCGGGCCTCACGCAGCAGGCGGGCACGCTCGGCGGGAAGGTCGTCAAGCCACTGCTCGACCTGTTGGGGCAGCCCCGGGATCTCCGCTGCCCACGCCGAATGCGGCAGCAGCTCAGCCGCCGACCGGATCGGCGGGACGATGTCGCTCACCCGTCAAGCCTGCCTTGACGGCGCCGGGTCTGTCAACCCCCGCTTGACACCACCGACCGACTTTCGTGCGTCAATGCCCAACTATTGGGCATTGACGCACGAAAGTCGAAGGCGGCGGAAGAGCCGTGAGGGTGCGGGGGCGTCAGCGGGGGAGGCCGAGGATGCGGTCGCCGATGATCGTGCGCTGGATCTCCGACGTGCCGCCGGCGATGCTCGCTGCCTTCGACCACAGCCACTGGCGCTGCCACTTGCCCCACAGCGGCGAAGCCGGGTCGACGACGTCGAGGGCCGCCTCGGACAGGTGCTGGGTGAGGTCGGTCCACGCCAGCTTGACCCAGCTCGACTCGGGACCCGGCTCGACGCCCTTGGCCAGGCGCGACAGGGTCCGCCAGTTGTGGAGGCGCAGCACGGCCAGCTCGACGTAGGCCTGGGCCAGCTGGTCGGCGACCTTGGGCTCGTCGAGCTTGCCGGCGCGGGCGGCCTCGCCCCACAGCTCAGCCAGGTACACCTCGTGCACGACCTGCTCCTTGAAGGGGAAGTTCGTGCCCCGCTCGTGGGCCAGGGTGGTGTTGGCGACGGCCCAACCCTGGTTGAGGTCGCCGACGAGGTGGTCAGCGGGGACGAAGACATCGTCGAGGAACACCTCGTTGAACTCCGCTTCCCCGGTGATCTGGGTCAAGGGCCGGACGTCGATGCCGTCGGCGCTCATGTCGACGACGAGATAGGAGATGCCACTGTGTTTGGGGGCGTCGGCGTCGGTGCGGGCCAGACAGATCCCCCACCGCGCGTACTGGGCGTACGACGTCCACACTTTCTGGCCCGACAACAGCCACCCGTCGTCCACGGCAACCGCTCTGGTCGTGAGCGAGGCCAGGTCGGAGCCGGCGCCCGGCTCGCTGAAGAGCTGGCACCAGATCTCCTCGGCAGTGAGGATCTTGGCCAGCCAGCGGGCCTTCTGCTCATCGGTGCCGTGGGCCAGGAGGGTGGGGCCGGCCAGGTTCAGCCCGACGCGGTTGATGAGCTGGGGCGCGCGAGCCCGGGCGTACTCGGCGTTGAAGATGGCGACCTGCACCGGCGACGCCCCGCGCCCGCCGAACTCCGACGGCCAGTGGATGCCCACCCAGCGGTCGGCAGCCAGCCGGGCCTGCCACGCCCGCCCCCACGCCACCTCCTCGTCGAACGACGAGAACGTGGGCACGTCGGCGAGGTTGGCCGCCAACCACTCGCGCACCTCGGCGGCGAAGGCCTGCTCGTCGGCGGTGAACGACAGGTCCACCTGTTCTGGCTACCCTGGCGCCGCCGTGGATCGCAAGTGGCCCGTGGTCATCGCCATGGCTGGGGGAGAGCTGCTCATCACCCTCGACTTCTTCGGGCTCACGGTGGCGCTCCCGAAGGTCGGCCAGGACCTGCACGCGTCCACACCCGCGCTGCTCTGGGTCGTCAACGCCTACCTGCTGGCCTTCGCGGCCCCGATCATCGCCGTCGGGCGGCTGGCCGACATCGTCGGCCGGCGCAAGGTCGTCCTCATCGGTATCGGCGTCTTCGTGGCTGCGTCCGCCGCGTGCGGCGTGGCCCAGAGCTCGGGCCAGCTCATCGTCGCCCGGCTCGTCCAGGGCGTCGGCGGCGGGACGATCTTCGCCACCACCCTGTCGATCCTGAGCAACGCCTTCCCGCCCGACAGGCGCTCCTCGGCGATCGGCATCTGGTCCGGCATCGCTGCATCGGTTCGGCGATCGGGCCGTTCGTGGCCGGCGTGCTCACCCAGAGCGCGTCGTGGCACTGGTTCTTCTTCTTGAACGTCCCCATTGGGATCGGCGTGGTCATCCTGACGTTGGCCAGCGTCGAGGAGTCCCGGGACGAGACGTTCACCGGCGGTATCGACTGGACGGGCTTCGGCGTCATCACGGCGGGGATGGTGCTGTTCATCCTCGCCCTGCAGGACAGCGGCACCGAGGGCTGGACGTCGCCGCTGATCCTCGGCTCCCTCGCCGCCGGCGTCGTCCTCCTTGCGGTCTTCGCCGTGGTGGAGACGCGGGTGCGCGATGCCCTGGTGGAGTTCGGGCTGTTCCGCAGTCTGCCGTTCGCAGGGGCGGCAGCCGTGTCGTTCGTCGGCAACTGGATGTTCGGGTCGATCCTCTTCTTCCTCACGCTCTACCTACAGGAGGTCCTCGACCTGAAGCCTTTGGAGACCGGTCTGGTGTTCCTCACCTTCACCATTCCGATGATCGCCATGTCGCCATTGAGCGGCCGCATGGTGAGCCGGTACGGACCGCAGAGCTTGATGGCCGTCGGCGAGGCGCTCATCACCGCCGGGCTGGTGGCTTTCGCCGTCCTGGGCGCGTCGAGCGGGCTCGGACTCGTCGTCGTCGGCCTCATCGTGACCGGGTTCGGTCAGGGCTTCTCGTTCAACATCTCCAATTCAGCCGGCATTGAGGCGATCCCCGACGACAAGGCCCGCATCGGGTCGGGCGTCCTCTCGCTCGTGCGCCTCATGGGCATCATCGTGGGCCTCGCCCTCTCGGGCGCCGTCTTCAAGGCCGTCGAGAACCGGTCGCTGATCTCCAGCTTCCAGACAGCTGCCGGTCGGGCGATGACAGTGCTGACAAGTCCGAGATCCGAAGCCTGCTCTCGGGTTCGGACGCCGCCATTCGCAAGCTGACCACGCTCGCTCCCCAACTCCGGACCCAGGTCGAGAACATCGTCAACCGAGCCTTCGTCCACGGCCTGCACACCGTGATGTTCCTGAGCATCGCCGTGTGCGCCCTGAGCGTCCCCGACCGCCCTGTGGGGCCGCCGCCAAGGCAACAAGGCAACCCACCGCCTGCCCCACCTCGCCCTTCCCCTGTGGCCCAACCTCTGGAAGCGGCAGCCGGTCGAGCGGTAGCGGTCGCGCCCAAACCTCTCCGTTCTTCGAAACTCGCCCGGCAAACAGGCACATCCGGAGCACGGACCAAACTTCGGAGAGGTTTTCGGGGGCACCCACGCCGGCCGCGCACGCCGCCGTTGAGGCGGCCGAGCCGGATGGGCGGACGAACGCCGAC
>CADDZP010000270.1 GCA_902812475.1 Actinomycetota bacterium
CTCGTGCCGAGCGCGCGGGGCGGTGACGCCGCGGCGGGCGTCCTCGGTGCAGGTCATCACCAGTGCCCGGCTGACGGCCGCCACGACGAGCGCCTCGTCGACGCTCAGGCAGGCGTCGGCCACCCGGAACTCGAGCGTGGGGTAGCGGGCGGACGGGCGCACGTCCCAGTAGAGACGTGCGGGAGCATCGATCGCGCCCGTGCGCATCAAGGCGTCGACGGCGCGGTCGTACTCGGCGCGCGACGCGAACGGCTCGGGGATGCCGGAGGTCGGCCAGCGGCTCCACACCTCGTGGCGATACGAGCGGTACCCCGTGTCGGTCGCCGCCCAGAACGGCGAGTTGACCGTGAAGGCGAGAAGAGTCGGCAGCCACAGTCGGCTGCGGTTCAGCACATCGATGGCGAGCTCCGGATCGTCGACGCCCACGTGGACGTGGCAGCCGCAGACGTACTGCTCGCGAGTCAGCTGCTGGAAGTCGCGCTCGAGCTCGACGTACACGGGCTCGGGCGTGACCTCCGACGACGCCGGCGGCCCCGTCGGGAGCGTTCCGCTCGACGCCAGCCGGACGCCGACGGCGTCGGCCGCCTTGGTCAGTTCCCGCCGACGCCGCATGAGGTCGGGCTCGAGCTCCTCGAGGGTGTGACAGACGTCGGTGCCCGTCTCCACCTGCGAGCGCTGGAGCTCGTGGTGCGCATGCGACGACGCCGCGTCGCCGAGACGGCTCAGCACGTCGCCCGACACCGGCGCGGCGCGCCCGCGGTGATCGACGAGGAAGAACTCCTCCTCGACGCCGAAGGTGGCAACCTCCATCGCCCCCGGTGCTACCCGAGACGCGAACGCTCACACCTCGGAGCGAAAACGAAAACGAGGGTGACCGAGGGGACTTGAACCCCCGACCTCCAGGGCCACAACCTGGCGCTCTAACCAAACTGAGCTACGGCCACCACGTGGTAGGCAGGATAGGGCAGGGCCTGGCTCAGCCCGTCTTGGTCAGCAGGCTCCTCACCCGGTCGACAAGTTCAATGGGATCACAGGGCTTGGTGACGTAGTCGGCCGCGCCCGCCTTGAGCCCGAGCTCGATGTCGAGCGACGTCGCCTTGGCCGACAGCAGGATCACGGGAGTGTCGCGGAGGTCGTCGTCGCCCTTCAGCTCGCGCATCACCTTCATGCCGTCGAGCTTGGGCATCATGATGTCGAGGATGACGACGTCGGGCTTGCGTGACCGCATCGCCTCGAGGCCCTCGAGGCCGTCGCCGGCGGTGAGGACGTGGAAGCCCTCGGATTCGAACCCAAGCTGCAGCATGCGGCGCACGACCGGGTCGTCGTCGACGATGAGCACGCTCGACGTGGCCATGGACGGAGGGTACCCGCTTTCGTCGGACGGAGTTCCCTACCACCCGCCCCAGTTCTTGTCGGCCACGCCGGTGCGGTAGCAGTCCTGCAGGTGCTCGAGCCACGCGACGCTGTCGACCAGACCGCCCGGCCGGTTGCGGGCCAGCCACAGCGTCCGGTGGCGCTCGATGAGCGGCTCCAGCCCGTCGGCCAGCCGGTGTCGGGTCGTCTCGGCTACGGACGCCAGCCAGCCGTCGCCGTCAAGGCGGGCCCGTGCGTCCCGGCACAGCAGGGCGACGAGGGAGGCCCCGGCCGTCAGCTCGTCGACGACCAGCCCGCCATCGGGCCGCCGCGACCGTGAACGCCGGAGGGCGGCGGCGGCGTCGTCGAGGGCCTCTTCGACGGCGAGGAGGTCGTCGACGGTGAGACCGTCGGTGAACGTGCGCCCGAGCTGCAGCTGCGGGAAGTAGAGGTGCATGACGAGCGCCGACATGTTCCACATCCTCGGCTTGACGCCGAGGTAGGCGTCGCCCAGGGCGAGCAGCGAACTCCCGAGCGCACCCGCCGGGTCGTCGAAGGCGTGAGCGTCGAGGACGCCGGCCAGGTCGAGGTCGCGGTTGGTGTCGAGGCACCACGATACGGCGGCCCCGTAGGCGAAGCCGGGCTCGCTCACCGGCAGGTACTGCAGGTGACCCATGTCGCCCCAGTCGGTGTTGAGGAAGCCGGCGGCGCCGTGGTTGCGTGCCGCCTCGGCCGCGGCCCGGCAGTTGCCGATCATGTTCGTCGTGCGGCCGAGGATGGTGAGCCAGCTCGACGTCCCCGGAGACACCCAGAACGGGCGGCCGGCGTCGGCGAGCGGCCGCGTGCGCGCTCCGAACGGGTGCCAGTCCTCGTAGCCCCACTCGCAGACGGTGACGCCGTCGGGCAGGCGCCGTACCAGCTCGGGGTGTTCGGCCAGGATGTCACCCCAGATCAGCATCTCCCGGCCGTCCAGCTCCGGGAGCTGGCGCAGCTTGTCGATCCACGCCGCGTACTCGTCGATGCGCTCGTCGGGCATCTCGAAGGGCTCGTCCAGGCCGACGTGTACCCGCCTGCTGGCGAAGTTGGGAAGGAGCTCGGCGAGCAGTTCGCGGACGAGCGACAGCGAGCCGGGCTTGGCCGGGTCGATGGTGCCGGGCGGCCGCCAGCGGCCTCGCTGGGTCCAGCCGTCGGGGAACATGGCCAGCGGGCGGTAGCGCTCGTGCTCGAGCCAGCGGCCCATGTGCCCGAAGCAGTTCTGGTTGGGGACGAGCTCGATGTGGCGCGCCCGGCAGAAGGCGTCGAGGCGGCGGACCTCGTCGGCGGTGAACGGACTGGCCTCGGCCCACACGTCGGCGTGGTTGGCGTAGGCGAACGTGTGCTCCATGTAGAGCTGGACCTGGTTGACCTTCCACGACGCCAGACGGTCGACGAGGTCCTCCACTGTCTGCATGGTGGGGACCTTGTCCCTCGAAACGTCGAGCATCACGGCGCGCACGGGTAGGTCGGGCCAGTCCTCGATCGTGCAGCACGGCAGCTCGCCGTCGTGGGTCCGTCGCAGCTGCGCCAGCGTGGCCCGCCCGTAGAACGCCCCGGCGTCATCGGCGGCCGACAGCTCGACGGCATCGGGCGTAATGCGCAGGCGGTATCCGTCGGGCGGCAGACCGCCCTCGACGACGACGTTCGGATCGGCCCACGCACGCCGACCGTCGCCCACCGTGATCGATCTTGGCTGGGGGAGCAGGTTCACGCCGGGGGCAACTGGCGGCGGTAGACGAAGAAGACGCGGCTGACGTAGGCACCGACGCGCGCGTACGGGACGATCGGCCCCACCCACACGACCTCGGCATAGTCGCGGCCTTCGGCCCGCAGCCGGTGCAGCGCACCGAGGATGAGGGGGGCGGCGACGCCCTTGCCGATGAGGTCGAAGCGGGCGGCGACCGGACCCACCAGGCCGGCGCGGTTCACGTTGTAGGCGCAGAAGCCGCTGATGCCTTCGGCGTCACGGCCGAGGACGAGCGTGCCCTTGTCGAAGGCGCGCATGACCTCGTGACGCCACGGGGCCCAGTGGGCGAGCATCCAGTCGTCGACCTCGTCGCGCCGGTCGGGGCCGGGGACGAAGCTGCCGCCGGGGTCGGGCGGCAGGGCCGTGAGGTCGACGCCCATGTTGTAGTTGGCCTCGACGCGGTCGTAGTGGTGGCGCTCGAGCAGCACCAGCATCCCCAGCTCGGTCGTCTCCACGCCCGGGAACAGGAAGTACGGCGCGTCGGTGCCGACGGTCACCGACGGCAGACCGGCCAGGTCGCCCTCGCCCGCCTCGAGAAGGGCATGGCCGTGGCCGCGCCGGCGATGGGCAGGGTCGACGACCAGCAGGCGGATGAAGCCTTGGCCCTCGATCGGCGCGGTGGCGACCACGCCGACGTCGGGGTCGCCGCGGACGACCGACGGTTGGTCGGGAGCGAACAGGCAGCCCATGATCTCGTCGGCCGCCGGCGGATCGGTCAGCGAGCGGGCGCACAGGGCGGCGATGGCGTCGACGCTGTCGGGCCCGAGGACGGCGAGGTCCCTCATAGCTCCTCCAGCATCGAGGTGAGGAGGACGAGCTGGTTGCGGGCCCGATCGAGGTTCTGTCCCCGATGAGCGATGCGGAAATACACGTCACCCTGCACGTGATCGGTCAGGAAGCGAACGGCCTGCTCGTAGGTGATGACGGGTCCAGCGACGGCGATATCCGTCCGCTCCGATTCCGTGAGGAGGTCACCCGTCTCGTCGAGATAGGCCTCGACGAGTGCGCGGTAGCGCTCGACGTCGAAGACCGGCTGCCCGCTCCGACTTTCGTGCGTCAAACCGCGACTATTGGGCATTGACGCACGAAAGTCGGCGGGGGTGGTGCTTTCGGGGACCGTCCCGGTCGTGCTGCGGACCATGTCGCCGACGTCCCACAGCACCGACCCGGGCATGACCGTGTCGAGGTCGACCACGACTGGGGGACGGTCGCCGTCGTCGTCGACGAGGAGATTGGCAGCCTTGGCGTCGTTGTGGGCAACACGCACGGGCGCCCGATCGAGCACACAGGCCCGGGCGGCCATGTCGCGCAGACCGGCGATGACGTCGAGCTCGTCGGCGACGCTCTGGGCCCGTCCGCACGCGTCGTCTTTGACCGCGGCGTGGAGGGCGGCGAGGCGGCGCGCCGGATCGTGAAAGCCCCGCAGGCTGACCCGGAGACAGGCGGGCTCGAGGTCGGCCAGCAGACGGTGGAAGCGGCCGTAGGCGCGGCCCACGACGGCTGCGCCATCCGGCGCCGCCACTTCCAGCGGATGCACGTCCGAGATGTACTCGTACATGCGCCACACCGCCCCGTCTGCGTCTCGCCACGACGGTGTCCCGTCGGCGGTCGCCACGAGCGTCAGCGTCGGCTCACCCTTGGCGGCCAGATGACTCGTCACCCTCACGATGTTGGCCATCGTCGAGTCCGCGTCGGGGAACACCGCGGCGTTCAGCCGCTGCAGCAGGAAGCGGCAACCGCCGGCCACGACGAGGAACGCCTCGTTGATGTGGCCGGTGGGGTGCGGCTCGACGGCCTCGACCGGCCCGGGCAGGGCGAAGGCCTCGGCCGCCTCCATCAGGTCGTGAGGATGACGACGGATGCGTTGGCGCCCCGGCCGACGGTG
>CADDZP010000271.1 GCA_902812475.1 Actinomycetota bacterium
CGGCGACGCCGACAGCCACGCGCCCGCCGCCCGGGCGTGGGCGAACTCCGCCATGCCCGAATTCTCCCAATGATGGGTGCGGAATCGGGGGACCAGTGCCGTCACCGCCCGAAGAAATGGCCCGCGTCAACCCGTCACTTCTGTGGTGTCCCAGCACCTTGCGGTAGTTGCGGACGTGGGGACCGCTTGGACCATCAGCGGAAATCGGAGGGGGACACATCCAATGGGAATCAAGAAGCTGCTGGGGTCGGCTTCATTGGCCGGCGCGGCGATATTGACTGTTGCCGCAGTGCCGGCTCAGGCGTCAGGTCTGCACTGGTACCAGAGCCACACGCCGACAGTCGTCAACACCGGGAGCGCGGTCGAGGCCAGCGGTCAGGTCGCGGGCGCGGGCACGTACATCGTGGCCACGCTGAGCGTGAAGTACTCGTTCCCGGTGCTCTGCTACAACCCGGGGTCTGACGCAGGACCCGTTCCGGGGCAGAGCGGCACAGGATCAGTGAGCGGGTCGCAGACGGTGCAGGCGATCCACGGCAACGCCAGCTTCGACATCACGGTGCCGGTGCCCGCGAACAACACGCCGCCTCCGCACGCGTGCCCGAACTCGTCGTGGACGGCCGTGGTCGGCACGCCGAGCGTCACGAGCGCCACGGTGACCGTCAACAGCAGCAACGGCGGCACGCTGACCTACACGAGGAGCTTCTAACACCGCTTCTGTCCGGTAGCGGGAGAGGGGCTCCGCTTCGGCGGGGCCCTTTTCGCGCGCCTCGGTAGCCTCCCTCGCAATGGCAGACCACCCCATCAAGGAGCGGCTCGAGGACCTTGCCAAGCGCAGGGAGCAGGCGATCCACGCTGGCTCCGAGCGCGCCGTCGAGCGACACCATGCCAAGGGCAAAATGACCGCCCGAGAGCGCATCGAGTACCTGCTCGACGACGGGTCGTTCATCGAGCTCGATCAGCTCGCCCGCTCCCGGGCCGCCGGCTTCGACGAGCGTCCCTACACCGACGGCGTCATCACTGGGTGGGGCACGATCGACGGCCGCAAGGTGTGTGTGTTCTCCCAGGACTTCACCGTCTTCGGCGGCTCGCTCGGCGAGGTGTTCGCCGAGAAGGTCCACAAGGTGATGGACCTTGCCAGTTCGGTCGGCGTGCCGTTCATCGGCCTCAACGACGGCGCCGGCGCCCGCATCCAGGAGGGCGTCGTCTCCCTTGCCATGTACGGCGGCATCTTCCACCGCAACGTGAAGGCGTCAGGGGTGATCCCCCAGGTCAGCGTCATCCTCGGGCCCTGCGCCGGCGGCGCCGTCTACAGCCCCGCCATGACGGACTTCATCTACATGGTGCGGGAGACCTCGCACATGTTCATCACCGGTCCCGACGTGGTCAAGGCGGCGACTGGTGAGGACGTCACCCTCGAGGAGCTGGGCGGCGCCATGACCCATGCCACCAAGTCGGGCGTGGCCACGTTCGTGTCCCCCGACGAGAAGAGCTGTCTCGACGAGGTCCGCTACCTGCTGTCGTTCTTGCCGGCGAACAATCTCGAGGAACCGCCGTGGTTCCAGTCCGCCGACGACCCCGAGCGGCGGACGCCCGAGGTCTACGACCTGATCCCGGCCAGCAACCGTCAGCCGTACGACATGAAGAAGATCGTCGAGGCGATTGTCGACGACGGCGAGTTCTACGAGTACTTCCCCCACTGGGCCCAGAACATCGTGTGCGGGTTTTCCCGGCTCGACGGTCACCCCGTCGGCATCGTCGGCAACCAGCCTCAGATCCTGGCCGGTGTCCTCGACATCGAGTCGGCTGAGAAGGCGGGCCGCTTCGTGCGCACGTGCGATGCCTTCAACGTCCCCATCGTGACGTTCGTCGACGTGCCCGGCTTCCTCCCCGGCACCGACCAGGAGTACGGCGGCATCATCCGCCACGGCGCCAAGCTGCTCTACGCCTACTGCGAGGCAACCGTGCCGCGCGTACAGATCGTCACCCGCAAGGCCTACGGCGGTGCCTACGTCGTCATGAACTCGAAGTCGATCGGCTGCGACCTGGCGTTCGCCTGGCCGTCGTCGGAGTTCGCGGTGATGGGTCCGCGCGAGGCCGTCAACATCATCTTCCGCCGGGAGGTGCAGGAGGCGCCCGATCCGGAGGCCCGGGCCGCTGAGCTGGTCGAGGAGTACACCGAGCGCTACGTCCATCCATACGACGCCGCCGAGCGGGGCTACATCGACGACGTCATCGACCCGGCCGACACCAGAAGCGTCCTGATCAAGAGCCTCGAGATGTTGCGGTCGAAGCGCGAGGAGCTCCCCAAGCGCAAGCACGGCAATGTCCCCCTGTAACTGCGATGTCGCCCTCTAGCGAGCCGTCGAGCGAGGAGATGGCGGCCATCGTCGCCGCCGTCGAGCTGGTGTGGCCGAAGCCCGTCGTCGTGGCGGCCACGCCGCCGCCGGCGAGCAACTGGAAGTGGTCAGGGCGCTGGTGGGGGCCGCTCGACCCGATCTCGGGACGCAAGCGACCGTGGCGACCGAGGTAGCGGCGCCCGTCCTCGAAGTCACGACGGTCGCCGACGACGAGGCCGTCGTCTTCGAAGGTGGCGACGCCCGCTGTTACGACGGCTTGGAGCCGGACACCGAGTACGAGTTCGAGGGCGCCCGATTCCGGACGCTGCCGCGGCCGCCGGGTGAGCGGTTGGCCACGGTGGCCACTGTCAACGACGTCCACTTCGGGGAGCTCGAGTGCGGCGTGCTGGAGGGCCTCGAGCTCGGGCCGATCCTGCAGTCCGACCCGGGCGACCCGCCGTACCCGGAGACGATGAACAGGGGAGCCATCGCCGAGATCAAGGCATTGGCGCCTGACGCCGTCGTGGCCAAAGGCGACTTCACCACCCACGGCACGGCCGAGGAGTACAAGGCTTTCGTTGACTTCTACGGCTCGGCCTTCGGTGACCGTCTCTATCAGGTGCGTGGCAACCACGACGCGTCTTCGGGCGAGACGTTCGCTTCCGACGCTCCCCTCGTAGTCGAACTACCGGGCGCCCGCTTGGCGATCCTCGACACCGTCATTCCCGAACACCACACCGGCCAGATATCGGCGGCGCAGCTCGAATGGCTCGACGAGTTGGGGGCGCGCAGCGACCGTCCCGTGCTCGTGTTCGGCCACCATCACGTGTGGAGCCCGCTGTCGAAGAGCCGGGAGGAGACGTACTTCGGCATCAACCCCGACGACTCCGAGAAGCTCATCGACGTGTTCGCCCGCCGGCCGGCGCTGATCGGCTACTTCGCCGGCCACACCCACCGCAACCGGGTCCGGCGCTTCCCGGCCACTGGTGACGTCCCCTGGGTCGAGGTGGCCTGCGTCAAGGACTTTCCCGGTGCATGGGCCGAGTACCGGGTCTTCGAGGGCGGTGTCCTACAGGTCCACCGCCGGATCTCCACGCCCGACGCCCTCGAATGGACCGAGCGCACCCGCGCCATGTTCGGGGGCCTCTATCCGTCGTACGCGTTCGGAGAGCTGTCCGACCGCTGCTTCGCGATCTGGCCTCGCTGATCGCGGAGTTCAGTCCGCGGACGCGACCTCGACGCGGCTGGAGCCCGACGAGCGGGCCGCGTCCAGAGCGCCCTGGGCCCGGGTGAGGACCTCGCCCGAGTTGAGGGCGTGGGTGGGGTAGGCGGCCACGCCGGCGGCCAGGCGCACCATGGCGTCGCGCTGGCGGACGAGGGCGCTGCGGAGGCGCTCTGCGGCCCACACCCCGCCGGCCTCCGACGTGTCCTCGAGGATCACGCCGAAACGGCTGGCACCGAGGCGGCACACGGTGTCGGACTCGCGCAGGGTGTCGCGCAGGATGTCGGCGAAGGCCACGATGACGTCGTGACGGCCCTCGTCGGTGACGCCGTCGGCGTCGAGACAGAGAAGAAGCAGGGCGACGGGCTGGAGTTGGCGGCGGGCAGTGGCGATTCGGTGCTCGAGGGCGAGCTCGAAGAAGTGCTCGCCGAGCAGGCCGGTTTCGGCATCGCGGACGGCACCGGCGGCCACGGCCTCGGCCGGTTCGCTCAGGACGCTCGCCGATTCGAACGCCTCCCGCTCGGCCAAGAGGGCGTCCTCCAGCTGGAGGATCTCCCGGCGCAGGGTGTCGGCGTGCTGATCGTGCTCACGCAGGGTGTGCGCCATCACCAGGCACACGGCGCCGGCCACGAGAGCACACGCGGCGGCGACGGCGCCCAGCACCGCCGACCCCACGGCGACGGCCGTGGCGCCCAGTGCCAGACCGGCCGCGCCGGAGAAGAGCCCAAGCAGTGCTCGCCGGTCCATCCTCTGACCATCGGTCATCCGGCCGATCGAATCAAGTCCGAAATATCGGTTACTGCCCGACCCGGTGGGCCTCGGCCAGGGCGGCGATCTCCTCCATCATCTTGGTCAGCTGGAAGTCCTTGGGCGTGTAGACGGCGGCGACGCCAAGGCTCTCGAGCTTTGCCTGGTCCTCGCCGGGGATGATCCCCCCGACCACAACCGGCACGTCGACGCCGTTCTCGCCCAACAGGCGGATGATCTCGGGCACCAGGTCGAGGTGGCTGCCCGAGAGAATGGAGATCCCGACGACGTCGACGTCCTCGTCGCGGGCGGCGGCCGCGATCTGCTCGGGCGTCAAGCGGATGCCCTGGTACACGACCTCCATGCCGGCGTCCCGTGCGGCGACGGCCACCTGCTCGGCTCCGTTTGAGTGGCCGTCGAGACCGGGCTTGGCCACGAGCAGCCGGGGCGGGCCGCCGGGCAGCCTCTGCAGGTGCTCGGCCAGCTTGCCGAGACCGTTCTTGCGCCGGCCCACGGCGGCCGCCACGCCCGTCGGCGCCCGGTACTCGCCGAAGACCTCACGCAAGGCGCCGGCCCACTCGCCGGTCGTGCCACCGGCATGGGCGAGCTCGATGGTGGCGGGCATGACGTTCTCGTCCGACGACGCGGCCGCCCGAAGGCGGTCGAGGGCCCGCTGGAC
>CADDZP010000272.1 GCA_902812475.1 Actinomycetota bacterium
GGTTGACGGCCGCCAGTCCCACCAGGCCGCCCACCCGGCCCATGTCAGGTCGTGGACGGCGCGCCGACGAGGCGCCCGTCCACGAGGCGCACGCTGCGGTCGGCGATGGACGCGGCGTGCTGGTCGTGGGTCACCATGACGACGGCGGTGCTCCGCTCCGCGCAGCCGGCCCGGAGCAGTTCGAGCACGCTGGCGCCCGTGTCGGTGTCGAGGTTCCCCGTGGGCTCGTCGGCCAGCAGCAGGATCGGATCGGCGACGAGTGCCCTGGCGATCGCCACCCGCTGCAGCTCACCGCCTGAGAGCTCCGCGGGCCGGTGCTCGACGCGATGGCCGAGCCCGAGGGCTTCCAGCAACGGCACGGCCCGGCGTTTGAGCGAGGGGAGGCGGTGGCCGTCGAGCAGCAGCGGGACGGCGACGTTCTCCCACGCCGACATCGTGGGGAGCAGGTTGAAGAACTGGAAGACGAAGCCGAGCTGGCGACGACGCAGGTCGGTCAGCTCGTCGTCGGACAGGGCGCCGATGTCGACGCCGCCGACACGGACGCAGCCCGCCGTCGGCGTGTCCAGGGCGCCCATGAGGTGGAGGAGGGTGCTCTTGCCCGAGCCGCTCGGCCCGAGCACCGAGACGAACTCACCGGCGGCGACGGCAAGCGACACGCCATCCAGGGCCCGCACCGTGTGCGCGCCCCGTCGGTAGTCCTTGACCACCCCTTCGACGCGCAGCACCTCTCCCACGGGCCCCTCCGTAGGTCTTTGTGCATCGTTTCACAAAGACCACAAAGGCTGTCAAATCGATGCCTGACGCCCGTGTCAGGGAACCCGCCCATCTCTGTACAATTCGGGCAACCAGAGCGACCTGAGGGGGCGCAGCGTGGCCGGACCATTGCTGAACGTGGCCGACATCGACTGCTCCTATGGCGCCCTGCAGGTCCTGTTCGGCGTCTCTCTGACCGTCGAGGAGGGCGGCCGTGTCGCACTCCTCGGAACCAACGGCGCCGGGAAGTCGACGCTGCTTCGGACGGTGGCCGGCCTCCTGCCGCCGAGCGCAGGCACGGTGCGCTTCGCCGGCGAGGACGTCACGGCCCTGGCTCCCCACGAGCGCGTCGCCCGGGGGCTCACACTTGTCGAAGGGGGCCGGGCCACGTTTGCGTCGCTCACGGTCGCCGAGAACCTGCGCATGGGCGCCTTTCCGTTCCTCCGTCAGCGTCGGCGGGTGGACGAGCGCATCGACGCCGTCCTCGACCTCTTCCCGCAGTTGCGACCGCGGCTCGACCAGCCGGCCGGCGTCTGTTCCGGCGGCGAGCAGCAGATGGTGGCCATCGGGCGTGCCCTCGTCGCCGAGCCCCGCCTGCTGATGATCGACGAACTGTCCCTCGGCCTCGCTCCCATCGTGATGGCCGAGATCGTCGCCGCCATCGAGCGGGTCGCCGACGCCGGCACGACCGTGCTCCTCGTCGAGCAGAGCCTCAACGTGGCCCTGTCGCTGGCCACGTGGGCGTACTTCATGGAGAAGGGCGAGGTCCGGTTCGCGGGACCGACGTCCGAGTTGCTCGAGCGTGGCGACCTGGCCCGCTCCGTGTTCTTCGGCGCCGACAGTGCGGCCGCCGAGCGCGTCGTCACTTCATGATCGCCGTCGCCCACGTCCCCTTCACCCACTTCCAGGTCCCGCTCGAGGAGGTCGTGCTCGGCCTGGTGACCGGCCTCACCTACGCGCTCCTCGGCGTCGGCCTGGTGATGATCTACAAGACGTCGCGCGTCCTGAACTTCGCCCACGGCGAGATGGGCGCGCTGGGCGCGTCCATCATCCCGTGGCTGGTCATCCGCCACGGCGTGAACTACTGGCTGGCGCTGCCTCTTGCGCTTGCCATCTCGTCCGTTGCCGGCGCCTTCACCGCCTTCATCATCACCAAGTACCTGCCGCGCGCGTCGCGGCTCATCGTGATGGTGCTCACCATCGGAGCGTCCCAGCTGTTCTTCGCCCTTGGGCTGTTCATCCCCAAGAACGACCTCGGCTCGGCCACGTACCCCACGCCGTTCCATGCGACCGTGACCCTCGGCAGCTTGCGGCTGACGAGCGGTTCGTTGCTCATCCTCGTGGCCGTCCCCCTCGTCACCTTGGCGCTCGCCGCCTTCTTCCGGTTCACGACGACGGGGCTGGCCAGCCGGGCGGCGGCCGAGAACGAGGACGCAGCAGCGCTGGCCGGCGTGCGCGTCCGCCGGGTCGCCATTGTCGTGTGGACGGTTGCCGGACTGCTGGCCGGCGCGACCGCCGTCCTCACCGGGCCGACGAGGCCGCTGACGGGCCAGGTGGCGCTCGGCCCCGAGCTGTTGCTGCGCGCTCTCGTCGCCGCCGTGATCGGCGGCCTCGGCAGCCTGCCTGCCGCATTCGCCGGCGGCGTCGTCATCGGCGTGGTCGAGACCCTGGTGCGGTGGAACTACCCGACCGGTGGCACCACCGAGATCATCCTCGTCGCGCTGATCATCGGGACCCTGCTGCTTCGGCGGGGGCTCGGCCAGCGGGCCAGGGGCGGCGAAGGCGCTTCGTGGTCGCTGGCCGGCGTGCTCCGGTCGATGGACACCAGGACCGCGGCCCTGCCGCGAGTCCGCTCGGCTCGGCGCATTGGCATGGCTGCGCTCGTGGTTGCCGCCATCGGCGTCGCCCTCCCGATGAACAACGCCCAGCGCGTCCTGCTCTCGAGCGTCGCCCTGTTCGCCCTCATGGGACTGTCGCTGGTCGTCCTGACCGGCTTCGCCGGCCAGCTCTCGCTCGGACAGTTCGCCTTCGTCGCCGTCGGCGCCCTCGTCGGCGGCCGCGCCCACCAGCTCGGCTACCCGGAGTGGATGGCGGCGCTGTACGCCGTCGGCGCCGGAGGACTCGTCGCCCTGGTCATCGGGCTGCCGGCCCTGCGCATTCGGGGGGTGTTCCTCGCCGTCGTCACCCTGGCGTTCGCCGTCGCCGTGCCGCCCTGGCTCTACGGGCAGGGCTGGCTCGTGCACGTGGCCGGAACGTCGACGTCGCTCGAGATCCCGCGGCCCACATGGCTCGGCATCGACTTCGGCGCTGAGCTCCACTACTACTGGCTGTGCCTCGCCGTGCTCCTGGTGGTGGCGACGCTCGTGCACTGGCTCGGGCGCTCGGGCGTCGGCCGGGCCATGAAGGCGGTGCGGGACAACGAGCCCGCGGCGGCGACCCTCAGCGTCTCACCTCGCCGCAGCAAGCTCACGGCGTTCGTCCTCGCCGGGATGATCGCCGCCCTCGCCGGCTATCTCTACGGCGGCCTCCTCGTGAGCTTCTCCCAGCCCAACACATTCGCTCCCGAGTACTCCCTCGTCCTCGTCGCCCTGGTGATCCTCGGAGGCGTCACCACCGTGACGGGAGCGGTGGCCGGCGCCGTGTACGTGCAGGGCCTGGCGTACGTCCTCGGCCCCATCCTGCCCAACGTCCTCGGCCCGTTCGTCGCCCTTGTCGTCGGCGGGGTGGGGCTCTTCGTGGCGGTGCTGATGTTCCCGGGCGGCATCGCCCACGTGTTGTTCGACCTGCGTGACTGGCTGCTGCGCCGGTGGCGGGTCGGCAGCGACGCCGAGACCGGCGCGGCTCCGGACGCGTTGGTCGTCCGTGCGCGGCTCGAACCATCGGTCGACGCCCAGCCACCGGCGCTGGAGGCACGAGACGTGACCGTGCGCTTCGGTGGCATCGTCGCCGTCGACGGGGTTTCGCTGCGGGCGGCACCCGGCGCCATCGTCGGCCTCGTCGGTCCGAACGGCGCGGGCAAGACGACGCTGTTCGACGTCCTCTCCGGTCAGCGCCGTCCGGACACTGGCGGCGTCGTGCTCGACGGCGTCGAGATCACCACCCTTCGGCCCGACGCCCGCGCCCGCCTCGGCGTGGGCCGCACGTTCCAGCAGGCCCGCCTCTTCGACGGGCTGCTCCTGCGTGAGGCCTTCGAGGTCGCCCTCGAGCGCCACGAACCGTCCGAGGTGGTGCCCTCGCTGCTGTCGCTGCCGCCGGCGCTCGACGCCGAGCGCCGCAAGGCGCTGCGGTCGGACGAGATCGTCGACCTGCTCGGCTTGGGCCCGTTCGCTGAGCGGTACGTCTCCGAGCTCTCGACCGGCGTGCGCCGCATCACCGAGCTCGGATGCATGATCGCCCTCGGCGCGCGGGTCCTGCTCCTCGACGAGCCGACCGCAGGCGTTGCTCAGCGCGAG
Source organism: Actinomycetota bacterium (assembly GCA_902812475.1). Taxonomy (GTDB): domain Bacteria; phylum Actinomycetota; class Acidimicrobiia; order Acidimicrobiales; family AC-14; genus CADDZP01. The sequence goes on from CADDZP010000272.1 coordinate 4,206, forward strand.
GTCGAGGCGTTCCGGCCCGTGCTCGACGACATCCGCCGCCACCTGGGCGCCACGGTCGTCCTCATCGAACACGACCTTCCGCTGGTGATCGGCCTCGCCGACCACCTCTGCGTCATGGCCGAGGGCAAGGTCATCGCCGAGGGGGATCCCAGAGAACTTCGCCACGATCCGCGCGTCGTCGCCGCCTACCTCGGCACCGACGAGCGTGTGGTCGAGCGGTCGGGCGCGCTGGCGGTGCGGACGTAAGGCGATGGACGAGCTGAAGCGACTGCTGTCTGGTGTGCACATCGGTCTGCTGGCGGGCGTCTGCGTCGGCGTGCTGCTCGGCGTCGCCCTCGTCGCCGTTGCCATCCGTGGGCATCCGGCATCGGTGCGGCCGGGGTCTGCGCGCCCGGCGCTGGTGCAGCAGGTGCAGCAGGTGCGCGCGCCGTGAAATCGCTCCGCCGCCGGGCCGGCGAGGTCTTGGGTTCTCTGGATGTCGGGCTGCTGGCCCTGCGCGAGGCGATGACCCCGGGGCAGCGGTGGACGGCGGTACTCGCCATGACCCTGACGGTGCTCGTCCTGGTGTTCGGCCTGCCCCGCCACGTCATCGTGCTGCCAGAGGCGGAGGGCGCCGCAGGCGTCTCGAGCACCGGACGGACGCATCCGTCCTTGCCACCGGGCGTCGCCGTTCCCGCGCCTGCACCAGTGCGGTCGTCGCCCTCGACGCTCGACGAGGCCCTGGCCGCCGCCCTGCC
>CADDZP010000273.1 GCA_902812475.1 Actinomycetota bacterium
GCTTGGCGGGCCTCGGCCACGGCGGGCGCCTGGGTGCGCCCGCTGACCGCCCGTTCGAGCCGCTCGAGCCGCTCGACGAGTGCGGCCGGGGAGGTGTCGGCATCGGGCCGGCACACCCGCACGAGGGCGACCTCCAGCGTGACGCGCGGGTCGGGTGACTCGCGCATGTCGATGAGCGCCTCGCCCAGTGTCTCCATGGCCCGAACGGTCGCAGGAGCGCCGAGCCGGCGGGCCTGGTCGCCCAGGCGTTTCAACTCGTCGTCGGGCAGGCCGGCCAGGCCCGGCGCCATGGTGGCGAGAAAGGTGTTGCGGAGGTGCTCGACGATGTCGCGCGCGAGCTGGCGGGGATCCTGGCCGGCCGCCACGCGTTCGGCCACGGCGACGAGCGCCCGTCCGGCGTCGCGCTCACACAGGCCCTCGACGATCTCGTCGACAGGCACGGTCTGTTCGTCGATGCCGCCCGCCGCCGCGACCTGGTCGAGGGCCGACAGGGCGTCGCGTACGGAGCCGTTGCCCTTGCGGGCGACGAGGGCGATGGCCTCGTCGGCCACCTCGAGATCGGCGTCGGCGGCGACCCAGCGCAGGTGCTCGGCCAACACGTCGGTGGGCAGCAGCCGGAATTCGAAGTGCTGCGTGCGGCTGCGGATCGTCGGCAGGACCTTCTGCGGGTCGGTCGTGGCCAGCACGAAGACCACGTGGCCGGGCGGGTCCTCGAGCGTCTTCAGCAGGGCGTTGGACGCCGCGGCCGAGAGCATGTGCACCTCGTCGACGATGTACACCTTCCACCGTCCGGGCGTGCCGAGGGCGGCGCGGGAGACGAGGTCGCGCATGGCTTCCACGCCGTTGTTGGAGGCGGCGTCGAGCTCGTGGACGTCGAGGGACGTGCCCGCGGCGACCTCGACGCACGACTCGCAGACGCCGCACGGCTCGCCGTCGGTGGGCTTGGCGCAGTTGAGGGCCTTGGCCAGGATGCGGGCCGACGACGTCTTCCCCGTGCCGCGAGGCCCGCTGAAGAGATAGGCGTGGGCGACCCGGCCCTCGCGAACGGCGTTGCGCAACGTGCGGCTGACGTGGTCCTGGCCGCGCAGCTCGGAGAAGCGCTGGGGCCGGTAGCGGCGGTAGAGGGACTGGTACGCCACTACGCCGCCTTCGTGGCGCGCCTTCGCCGCGTCGACATTGGTTCGCTCGCCTGCGGCTCGCTCACGAGCTTGGACTCTAGGCGGCGCCACCTTCGACGAGAACCGCCGTTCGGCGCAGCGGCCAGGCTGGACTGCGGCACACGAGATGGCCCGCTGAGAGCTGCTGCCTTCCGGCCCTGACTCGGTTCACGGGTTCCCGTTGCGCAGGACCCGGCCGCTACGCAGAACGGCGGTCAGACACGACGGTACCGTGGCGCCCGGAGGGATGCGAGAGCGGCCGAATCGGCACGCCTGGAGAGCGTGTGTCCCGCAAGGGACCGTGGGTTCAAATCCCACTCCCTCCGCCACGATTCGGCCGCTGCGCGGCCACTATCCACACTTGCCTGGAGAGCGTGTGTCCCGCAAGGGACCGTGGGTTCAAATCCCACTCCCTCCGCCACCCGACCCGTTTTCGTAGCGGGTGGAGACGCGAAAGTGGCCGGGGCCTCCGCCGCCCCGGCCAATTGCGCTACCCCAAGTCGCCCCCAAAGCGACCGTTCAGCCCGGACGCCCCCGGCTACGCCCGAACGTACCCTCCGTGGTGGGTGTGTTACAGGCCGTGGTTCGACACTCCCGCCAAAGCTCCTGCGGCACGCCTAGCGTTTCGGCCATATGACCGATGACGAGGCGATGGCAATCGCCCTCAACGAGGGACAAAAGGCACTTGGCCACGGCGACGTCCCCGTCGGTGCGGTCGTACTCGTCGACGGGCACGTCGTGGCTTCACGCCACAACGAACGCGAGCGCAACGGCGACCCGACGGCGCACGCCGAACTACTCGCGCTGCAGGACGCGGCGGTGGCTCGTCGGGACTGGCGCCTCACCGACGCCACGCTCGTCGTCACCCTCGAGCCCTGCCCGATGTGCGCCGGCGCGGCCGTCGCAGCGCGCATCCGACGGCTGGTCTTTGGCGCCCCCGACCCCAAGGCCGGTGCGTGCGGTTCGCTCTACAACCTGTGCGCCGATCCGCGCCTCAACCACGAGGTCTCGGTCACCGCCGGCGTGCAGCGCGACCAGGTCGCCGACCTTCTCAGCTCCTTCTTCGCCGCACAGCGGGCCAAGTAACCTCCTCAACGGAGGGATGCGAGAGCGGCCGAATCGGACGGTCTCGAAAACCGTTGTGCCTCCGGGCACCGTGGGTTCAAATCCCACTCCCTCCGCCCCGTGGCCGCTCTTGCCAGGACGCGAGAGCGGCCACAATCACACTCGACCCTCGAAAACCGTTGTGCCTCCGGGCACCGTGGGTTCAAATCCCACTCCCTCCGCCCCGTGGCCGCTCTTGCCAGGACGCGAGAGCGGCCACAATCACACTCGACCCTCGAAAACCGTTGTGCCTCCGGGCACCGTGGGTTCAAATCCCACTCCCTCCGCCCCGTGGCCGCTCTTGCCAGGACGCGAGAGCGGCCACAATCACACTCGACCCTCGAAAGCCGTTGTGCCTCCGGGCACCGTGGGTTCAAAACCCACTCCCTCCGCCCCGTGGCCGCTCTTGCCAGGACGCGAGAGCGGCCACAATCACGTAGTAGGGCCATAGGTTCGGCCCCGCCCGTACCCTGGCAGACATGGCGTCGCCGTGGCACATCGCCCACAACGCAATGCGGGGGCGGGACCACCTCAAGGGCAAGTCGATCGACCGCGGCGTGCTCAAGCGGGTGTGGGCGTTCGCCCGTCCGTACCGGCGGATGATCTTGGGCTTCCTCGCCACGATCGTCGCCGGCTCGTTCATCGGCATCGTGCCGCCGCTGATCTTCCGCCGCATCATCAACGTCATTCCCAAGAAGGACTTCGGCGCCATCGACGTGCTGGCGGTTGTCGCCGTCGGTCTGGCCCTAGCGGACGCCGGGTCGTCCGTCGTCCAGCGATGGTGGTCGTCGCGCATCGGTGAGGGCCTGATCTTCGACCTCCGCACCGCCCTCTACGACCACGTCCAGCGCATGCCGCTCGCCTTCTTCACTCGCACCCAGACGGGCGCCCTCATCAGCCGCATGAACAACGACGTGGTCGGCGCTCAACAAGCGCTCACGGGCACGCTGGGCACGATTGTCTCCAACGCCATGGACGTGGCCTTCACCCTGGCGGCGATGATCGCCCTCGAGTGGCGCCTGACACTCCTCGCCCTGGTCGTCCTGCCCGCGTTCTTCATCCCGTCGAAGTACGTCGGACGCAAGCTGCAGCAGATCACCCTCGAGTCGTTCAACCTCAACGCGGCCATGAACGCCACGATGACCGAGCGCTTCAACGTATCCGGCGCCCTGCTCGTCAAGCTGTTCGGAAGCCCCCGCCGGGAGACCGACGAGTTCGGCACCAAGGCGGCCCGGGTGCGAGACATCGGCGTGAAGAGCGCGCTCTACACCCGGACGTTCGTCGTCGCCCTGACGCTCGTCGGCGCTCTCGGTACGGCCCTCGTGTACTGGCTCGGCGCCCGGCTCACCATCGAGCGCACCATCAGCGTCGGCACGCTCGTCGCTCTCGCCCTCTATGTCCAGCGCATCTACAACCCCCTCATCGCGTTGACGAGCGCACGCGTCGACGTGATGACGGCGTTCGTGTCCTTCGAGCGGGTCTTCGAGGTCCTCGACGCGCCCCGTGCGATCGACGACGGAGCGAACGCCCAGGAGCTCACCGAGCCCAAGGGGCGCATCGACTTCGACGGCGTCTCCTTCCGCTATCCAGCGGCGTCGGAGGTGTCGATCGCGTCCCTCGAGGGGGACGGCCAGACCCCGTTGGGTAACGCACCGTCGGACTGGATCCTGCACGACGTCTCCTGCTCGATCGAACCCGGCCGCATGGTCGCCCTGGTCGGGCCCACGGGGGTCGGCAAGACGACGTTCTCGATGCTGATCCCCCGCCTCTACGACGCCACCGAAGGTGCCGTGCGCCTCGACGGCCACGACGTGCGCAGCCTCACACTCGCCAGTGTGCACGCCGCCATCGGCATGGTGAGCCAGGACGCCCACCTCTTCCACGACACCGTGGCCAGCAACTTGCGCTACGCCCGCCCGGACGCCAGCGACGAGCAGATCGTGGCCGCCTGCGAGGCGGCCCGTATCCACCACGTCATCGCGGCGATGCCCGACGGCTACGACACCGTCGTCGGTGAACGGGGCTACCGGCTCTCGGGCGGAGAAAAGCAGCGCCTGGCGATCGCCCGCGTGCTGCTGAAGGCGCCCGCCATCGTCATCCTCGACGAGGCGACCGCCCACCTCGACTCCGAAACCGAGCTCCTCGTCCAGCAGGCACTCGCCGAGGCGCTCGCCGGGCGCACGTCGGTGGTCATCGCCCACCGCCTGTCGACGATCCGGGCGGCCGATGAGATCCTCGTCGTCGACGGCGGCCGCATCGTCGAACGGGGCCCCCATGAGCGGCTCATCGAGTCGGGCGGCCTCTACGCCGAGCTGTACGAGACGCAGTACGGCGGTTCGCGCGTCACTGCGTCGGAAGAGTTCTCTTAAGTCTGCTCTTCGCGGCGGGCCTGCTCGTAAGCGCGGGCCGCCTCTTCCTGGGCACGGCGACGAGCTTCGAGCTCCTCAGCGCTGGGCCCGGGCTCAGGCGGGGGCGCCTCCGCAGCCTCCTCGAGCTTCGACTCCTCGGCCTGCTGGGGCGGACGGTGGTAGCCGGCCTCGTCGGGCCAGTCGGTGTGCTCCTGGAGCGGGGGTGACACGACCTCGTCCGCAATTGCCCGGTCGGGCTCGGCGGTGGACTCGCCGACGGGCGTGGGCGC
>CADDZP010000274.1 GCA_902812475.1 Actinomycetota bacterium
AGCTGGCGCCGGGCCTTCTCGAAGCCGGCCAGCGCGCCCCGCTGGCCCTCGAGGGCGGCGTCGACATAGGTCTTGCGAAGACCGAAGTCGGATGCATTGCTCTTGATGAGGGCGCTCAGCAGCGGGCTGCTTCCGCCCCGCACGTAGGCGTCGACGGCCGCGTCGGCCAGGTGCTGGCGGGCGGCGGCGAGCTGGCGGTCGGAGTCGGCGAGCTCGGGCCCGATGGCGGCGAGCTGTTCGTCGATGGCGTCCGCCTTGGCGCGCGCCTGGTTGAACTGCTCGTCGAGCGCAGAGACGCGCTGGCCGGCGTCGTCGAGCTGCTGGGCCAGCTGCGCCGCCTGCTGCTGCTTGTCGGGGGCCGGGCTCGCCGACGCAGTCCCCGTGAGAACCAAGGCGGCAGCCAGGATGATCACGGCGACCGGGCCGGCTCTCCCAGCCACTCGGGTCGAGCCCACCGGTTCCCCCTCTTCGGACGTGGGGTCTGAGGCTACAGGAGCAACATTGCCCCCATCAACATCAGAACCCTCAAGAGATCGGCGCCCGGGCTGCCCAGCTTGAGCGGCGGTGCCCCTACCAGCGGGAGGCGGCGCGCAGCGGGACCAGGGCGGTCGGCGGCACCGGGGCCGCGAAGTAGAAGCCCTGGGCCAGCTCGCAGCCCAGGTCCCGCAACCGGGCCAGCTGCTCGTCCGTCTCCACGCCCTCGGCGACCACGGACAGCCGCAGGGAGTGCGCCATGCTCACCACGGCCTCGACGATGGCCGAATCCTCGGGATTCGCCCCCAGCCCGGCGACGAACGAGCGGTCGACCTTGAGGGCGTCGACCGGGAACCGTCGCAGGTAGGCCAGCGACGAATATCCCGTGCCGAAGTCGTCCACGCACAGATGGACCCCGAGCGACCGCAAGCGTCCAAGGGCGGCGACGGCCGTGTCGGCGTCGTCCATCAGGACGCTCTCGGTGATCTCCAGCCAGAGGCGGTCGGGATCGAGGCCGTTCTTGCTCAGCGCCCGATCCACGGCGTCCACCAGGTCGGCACGGTTGAGCTGGCGAGCGCTGAGGTTCACCGACACGGCCGGCGCCTGGCCGTCGCCGGGCCAGCCGGCCGCCTGCCGGCACGCCTCGTCGAGCACCCACCCGCCGACGGGGACGATGAGCCCTGTCTCCTCGGCGAGCGGCACGAACTGGGCCGGCTCGAGCAGGCCTCGTTCGGGGTGGACCCACCGCACGAGGGCCTCGGCCGCGACCATCTTGCCGTCGGTGAGCCGCACGATCGGCTGGAACATCGCCCGCAGCTCGCCCCGCTCGGGCGCCCGGCGCAGGGCGTTCTCGAGGAGCAACCGCTCGGTCGACTGATCGCGCATGGCCTCGTCGAAGATCTCGTAGCGGGCCCGGCCGCGCTCCTTGGCCAGGTACATCGCCGCGTCGGCATCGCGGAGCAGCGCCTCGGGACGGTGGTCGGCATCGTCGGCCAGTGCGATCCCCACGCTGATGCTGACGAAGACCTCACGTCCGCCCGCCGCGAAGGGCTCGCCCAGCGACATCAGGATGCGATCGGCGATCGGCGACACGTCGGCCTCGGCCACGTCCTCGCAGAGCACGGCGAACTCGTCGCCGCCGAAGCGGGCCAAGGCGTCGCCCGGGCGCAGGACTTCGCGCAGGCGCCGGGCGAGGGCGACGAGGAGGCGGTCGCCGGCGTCGTGGCCCAGGCTGTCGTTGACGTTCTTGAAGCGGTCGACATCGGCGAAGAGGACGGCGAGCGTCGACGGCCGACGGCGGAGCCTGGCCAGCGCCACCGCCAGGCGGTCGAGGAACAGAGCGCGGTTGGGAAGCTCGGTGAGCGGGTCGTGCAGCGCCTGGTGGGCGAGGCGCTCCTGGGCCCGTTTGCGCTCGACCACCGTGCCGAGCTGGCCGGCGACGGTCGCCACCACGCCGAGCACCCGCCGGTCGTCGCTCGGCTCGGCCCGGTTGAACAGCTCGAGCACGGCGACCACCTGGCGCTCGGCCAGGACGGGGACCGCCACAGCCACGGCCAGCCCTGCGTCGCGCGCCCCAGCGTCCTCGTCGGCGACGTGCGTCCACAGCGTCGGCTCGCCCGACGCCCACACCCGGCCTGCGAGCCCGACCCCCGGCGTGAGCTGGAGCGCCTGGCGCTGCTCGCAGAAGGCCTCCAGCGTCGGCTCCTCTCGGCACCACGACCGGCGCAGCTCCAACGCCGAGCCGTCGGGCAGCGGCGTCCACGCCGCTCCGCTCGCCCACCCCGTCACCTCGCACACCCGTTGGACGGTGACCTCGAGGGCAGCCCCCAGATCCGGAGCCTCGTCGATCGACAGCATGATCGTCTGGAGCAGGCGCAGTTCCTCCTCGGAGCGCTTCCGCTCGGTGATGTCCCGGACGTTGAGGACGATTCCTCCCACGGCCGGATCGTGGACGAGATCGGTCGGCACGAGCTCGACGTGGCGCCATGTCCCGTCCGCGTGACGGGCGCGAAACTCCACGGCCCGCTGTGCCGACGTTCCCTCGAGCAGGCGGGCGAGGCTTCCCAAGAGGTCGTCGTGGTCGTCGGGGTGGATGAGCTCGAACCCGTTCCGGCCGATGGCATCGGCGGGCCGCACGCCGAGCATCTGCTCGAGCGACGGCGTGACGTAGCGCACCGTCCCGTCCGGGTCGCACACGGCGATCACGTCGTAGCTGTGCTGGACCAGCGACCGGAAGCGGGCCTCGGACTTGCGCAGTGCTTCTTCGGCCTCGCGGCGATCTGTCACATCGCGTGTCGTGACGACGAGCCCGGCCACGACCGGGTCGTCCAGCAGGTTGTTGCCGATGGCTTCGACGTGGCGCCAGCTGCCGTCGGCGTGACGAATGCGGAACTGCACGGCGTTGGTCACGCCCGGAGTCGACAGCGCCCGGAAGAACACCTCGGCCACTCGACGCTCGTCCTCGGGGTGCACGAGCTCGAAGACACTGTGGCCGTCCCAGAACCCTTCGGGGTAGCCGAGCACGCGGGGACCGGCGGGGCTGGAGTACAGCACCCGTCCGTCGGCGTCGAGCACCGTGATGACGTCAGAGGCGTGCTCGAGGAGCGTCGACAGTCGCTGCTCCCTGAGACGGAGGTCCGAGGTCGCCTCGCTCGAGAGGGAGCCGTTGTCCTCCGGAGGGCTCGATTCGACCGCGATGGAGCGAGTGTACGGGCGCTATTCGGCCCCGGCTGCCGCCGCCACCCCTTTTTCCCATTCGACGACAGGGGCGTCGCCCCACAGGCGCTCGAGGTCGTAGTACCGGCGCACTTCGTCGAGGAACACGTGCACGACGAAGTCGCCGTAGTCGAGCAGCACCCACTGGGCGTCGGCCAGCCCTTCGACGCGGATCGGCGACGGCCCGCCGATCGCCTTCACCTGGGCCTCGACTTCCTCGGCGATGGTGAGGACCTGCCGGCGGTTGCGCCCGCTCGTGATGACGAAGGCGTCGGTGATCGCCAGCACGGCACCCACCTCGAGGACCACGGTGTCCTCTGCCTTCTTGTCCGAGGCGGCGCGCGCCGCCGTGGTCACCCATTGTTGGATGGCGTCCAGCGTTGCTCCCTCGTTGTGTGCAGTCGAACTAGCCATTGAAATCCTTGCCGATCACCACGGTGACGTCGACGACGTCGAGCGGCTGGCGGCTCAAGACGAGCCTGCCCGTCCCCAGCGCCTGGCGAACACGCTCAGCAGCCTGCTGTTGGGACCGGTCGTAGAACACGATCTGTGTTTGAGCGTAGGCGAAGCTGTCGGCATTTCCGCTGAGCACGACGCGGGCACCGGCAGGGACGAGGCGCCGCGTCACGCGCGGCGACGCCCCGATCACGCCGGTGCCGTTGAGGACCTGCACGCGAATGCGGCCGGGCGGGACACCCGGCAGCAGCTGGGCCATCAGCTGGTCGAGGTCCGCCTGGCGCACCTTGTACACCTCGTCGCCGCCCGAGCCGGCGTCGATGGCCTCCACGGGAAGGGTGTCGTAACTCGTCGTACCCGCCGCCAGCGGCCGCACGACGCGCGCCAGGTCGGGGGGCAGGCTGGCGGCTGCGTTCGGGTTGTGCACGAGCTGGGACAGGTACGCCGTCCAGAACGTCTGGTGGCGGGCGAGGCGGGCGAGGTCGTTGCCTTCGCCCCGCACGCTCAGGAAGCGGGGGACGTCGGCCGGGGCGAGGGTGTCCGGTCCCGCGTTCCAGAGCACATTGACCGTGCCCGACGGATCGGTCTGCTCGACGCGCGCCGGCACGTCCACGGTGAGGGGGCCGGCCGCCTGCACGAATGCCGTCAGCTGGGCGTCGTTCACGATCGTCACCGGCGGCAGCGGCACGCCGAGGAGGTTCTCGAGCGTCACCTGGAACAGCGAGGGCCCGCCGAGGCTCAGCGCCTTCCCCACGCCGTCGAGGCCGAACGACGGCACCTCGGTCATGGTGGCCGGAGGCACCAGCACAACCCGACCGCCGCCTGTGGCCGGGTCGGCGACGAGCAACGTGATGGACACTGCGTTGCCCTGGGCGTCCTGCTGCACGAGCACGGCCGACGACGGCAACGGCGCCTGCCGCGTCGCGGCCGCCTTCTGACGGTGAGACGGCGCCGCCCGCTGCCAGGGATGGGCGATGACGGCGGCGAGCCCGATCACCAGCGCGGCGACGAGCACCACCAACGCGAACGTGCGGCGCGTCGTGCTCCGACGGCGCTGGCGGCGTCGGTGCCGGCGCTCGCCCGTCCCGACGGACGGAATGACGACGGCGGGCTCAGCGGGCGGCGGCTCGTCCTCGGGGCGGGGAAGGAGGAACGCGGGGATGTCGTCGACGTCGCTGTCGGCGAAGGGAGAGTCCCTCATCCACG
>CADDZP010000275.1 GCA_902812475.1 Actinomycetota bacterium
CCGTCGCGGCAGGGATGGTGGAAGCTCGGACTGCCCGTCGCCGACGCCCACATCGGCGACGGGCAGTCCGAGCTTCCACCATCCCTGCCGCGACGGCGCTGCCGCCCGGGCGCCGGCGTACCCGCCGACGGCTCCGAACACGGCGGCCAGTACCAGGACCGCCGCGGCGGCGGGACGTCCGACCCTGCTCATCGGCGGTCGACCACCAGCTCGAAGCGCTCGACACCCTTGACGAACACGTTGGCCTCGTACTGCGGCGGGCTGCCGGGACGGAGATTGGTGAAACGCTGGGTCAGCTCCTCGAGCGCGACCCGCAGCACGAGACGGGCCACGTGGGCCCCGAGGCAGAAGTGCGTGCCGAAGCCGAAGGCGACGTGGGGATTGGGATCACGGGCCAGGTCCACGTCGCCGGACTCGCTGAACACGTGCTCGTCGCGGTTGGCCGACGGGTACACCAGGGCGACGCGGTCCCCTGCCGAGAAGTGCACGCCGTCGAGCTCGGTCTGCTCGGTGACGGTCCTGAACATGTTGTTGAGGGGCGTGATCCAGCGCAGGAGCTCCTCGACGGCGGTCGGGATGCTGTGGGGGGCGGCCGCCAGCCGCTCCCAGAGATCGTTGCGCTGGGAGAACAGGATGAGGGCGCGCGACAGCGTCGTGCGCGTGGTCTCGGCCCCGCCGGGGATGAGCAGGCCGAGTTCGGAGTTGATCTCCTCCACGCTCATCGGGCAGCCGTCGAGCGTGGCGTGGGCCCACACGCTCATGAGGTCGTCGGCGGGGCACGCCGAGCGCTCCTGGTAGAGGGGAGCGACGGCGCCGACGATCTCGAAGACGGCGCGAATGCCGTCGGAGGCATGCAGGGCGTTGCGGGCCATGGTGTCGACACGCATCAGGCGCTCCGACCACGAGCGCACGTCCCGCCAGCGCTCGTCGGGCCAGCCGACCAGGCGGGCGGTCAGCGTCGACGGGACCCGGGCGGCCAGGGTGTCGACCACCTCGAAGCGGTCGCTGAGGGTGAAGGTGCCGAGGGCCTCGGTGACGATCTCACGCACCTGGTCCTCGAGCCCGCTGACGGCCCGGGGTGTGAAGCGGTCGGCGATCAGTTTGCGCTGGGTGCTGTGGGCGGGGTCGTCCTTGCTGATCATCGACGTCTCCGTCGGGATCCACACCGATCGGTAACCGCGCGCGCTGCTGAACACCTCCGGGTGGCGCTCCACGTGACGCAGGTGGTCCATGCGGGTGATGGCCCACAGGCCGTTGGCCTCGTCGCGGTAGATGGGCTCCTGCTCGCGCATCCACCGGTAGGCGGGGTGGGGGTCGCCGACGTGGAACGACGGGTCGAGGAGGTCGACGGTGGGCCGCGACAGCACGCGCATCACACAGGAGAAAGACCGGTGAACTGTGAGCGCACGTTCATCCTCGTGGTGACGGCGTGCACGTCGGCGATCCCACCCGTCCCGTCCACCGACGCGATGCCGGCGATGAGCAGGGTGGCGTCCTGGCCGACGCACTCTTCGGGGACGTCGTCCACACCGCCGCGGTAGGGACCGCGGGCCACGACGTGGAACGGTACGCGCCCGCCGGCGGAGAACAGGTCGTCGATCGTCAACTCGTTGACGTCGATGACGGGGGCGTCACTGAGGCTGTCGTCGATACGGTGGCGCCCGGCGTGGGTCAGATCGCCCTTGGCCAGCCACGAGCGCACCGTCTCCTCGGCCTCCTCGTCGGAAGGCACGGACTCGGTCCCGACCCACGGGTCGAGGTGGATGGGGTCGAGCTCGTGAGGGACGCCCGAGGCCAGCTGGCGATGGGCGCTGAGGTAGTCCTGCTCGACGTAGTTCTCGGTCAGCCGTCGACCGTTCCACTTGTACAGACCGATCCCCCGCCAGCACGCCAGCCGTCGCCTGCCGTCGTCGGTCGGCATCGACCCGTGCTCGCTGAACCGCATGCAGAGGCGGTCGCCGTTGAGCACGAACTCGTGAACGACGAGGCCGAGGCCGGGAGCCCGCTGGAAGATATCGACCACGGCTTGGCGGTACAGCGGTTCACGGGGCAGGTCGAAGCCGCTGATGTGAACGACGTAGTCGGGCTCCATGATCTCGTCGTACAGCGACTGGTCGTGGGAGTTCGTGTAGTCGATGCAGTACTTGCGCATCAGGGCCACGAAGGGATGCATGTCAGCCATTGGCGATCCCCTCGATGTGGTCGCCGAGCACGGCCCGGACCTGCAGGTGCTCGGGCACCCGCTCGACGCCGATGACCCGGTCGATCGTCTCGTGCAGGTAATAGATGCGGCGCTCCTGATAACCGAGGTGCATGACATCGAGGGAACCGGCGTCGACCGAGCGCTGCATGCCCGGCAGCACCGACAGATCTTCGAGGAGCACCGACCGGTTGATCTCGGCGAACTGGCGGTTGAGCTGGGTGGTCTCCTCGTTGTCCGACGCCAGCGACGAGCAGAAGTGCACGTGGTACGACGACGAGCCCGGCCCCGTCGGCCAGTTGGTGATGAAGAACATGAAGCCCAGGCCCGAGAAGACGATGCTCAGGTTCGGGAACACGTGGTAGGAGAACGTGCCCGCGTTGGGCAGGTCGCCCAGGCCGTCGAACAGCGACGGGAACGGCAGCAGGTCGCCCATCGACTGGCCGTCGCGCGTGGTGATCAGCATGCGGGAGTGGCCGTTGCCGAGGAGCTGGATCCCCGTCGCCGCCTGGTCGAGGACCTTGGCGGCGCTGTTCCGGTGGACGGTGTTGACGTGGTAGGTCTCGATGTTGGCGTCGACCGGCAGCTTCCAGTTGACGTCGACGTCGAAGGCCGTGCGGTCCACCAGGTGGAGGCGCCCGGCCAGCGAGCCCAGCTCGCTGAGATCGTCACCGACCTGGCCGAGGTAGGTCGCGAGCGGTGGCGCGTCGTCGTCGAGGTTGATGAACACCAGCGGGCCCCACGTCTCGCAGCGCACCGGCGTGAGCGCCAGACAGTCCTTGTCGAGAGGCGGGAAGTCGCGGGCGTCGGGATAGCCGAGGAGGGCGCCGTCGAGGCCGTACACCCAGCTGTGGTACGGACAGGTGAGACGGCGACCGGCGTGGCCGGACGGCTCGGTGACCAACGCCGCCCCCCGGTGCTTGCACGTGTTGAGAAAGGCGTTCACGGCGCCGTCCTCGGTGCGCAGCAGGACGACGGGCTTGGCCAGGTGGTCCAGGACACGGAAGTCGCCGGATACCGGCAGCTCGTCGATGTGGGCGACCATCAGCCACGAGCGGCCGAACACCTGCTGGCGCTCGAGTTCGTAGAAGTTGCGGTCGCCGTAGCGGGCGGCGGGGACGGCCGGCAGGTCCGGGAACCCGGACGGGTGGGCCGTGCGGTTCCGTTCGGCATGGGCTCGCTGCTTCACGGTGTCGATGAGCGAAGACGTCATCACCATCAGTCGGCTACCTCCCGGGAGCGAGCGCCGCCAGAGCGGCGTCGTCGACCTGGAACGGATGATCGGGGGTCATGGCCTGGAGCACACGTGGTCGGCGCCCGCGTCCCGGTGCTCGTCGACCCGGGGACCGATGGCCTTGGCGTCGCCCCACGCCACGAAGGCGTCGATGAAGGAGTCCGAGCGCGACTCGATGTCCTCGTCGGAGAATCCCAGGCGCAGCCAGTTGTTGCGATAGTTGGGCAGGTCGGCGTAGATGCCGAGTGCCGACCGCACCGTGCGCCGGGCACATCGGCGTCGTCGGCCCATCGTGTCGGGCACCCACATGGCCGAGTACCCGAGCGACTCGATGCGGGCCGCCAGCTCGGCCGACCGCGAGGCTGGGAGCCCGTCGGTCGGCGCCCACACGCCGACCGAACGCAGTCGCGAGCGCCAGTCGTCGATCGGGCTCACGATGCCACCACCGCCGGCGCGGCGACCGCATCCTTGGCCCATCGCAAATCAGGCTTGCCCTGGGGCGTGTACTGCAGCGACGGCACGACGACGACCTGGCGGGGCGCCTTGTAGCCGGCCAGCACAGGGCGGAGGAAGGCGCGCACGTCGTCGACATCGGGCGCCTCGTCGCCACGCACGGCGATGACGGCGACCACGCGCTCACCGAAGCGCTCGTCGGGCACGCCGACGACGAAGGCGTCTCGCACCCGGGGGTGGCCCTTGAGCGCAGCCTCCACCTCCTCCGGGTGCACCTTCTCTCCGCCGGTGTTGATGCACGTCGACCCTCGCCCGAGGAGGCGGATGCTCCCGTCGGCCTCGTGGACGGCCAGGTCGCCGGGGATGGCCCACCGGGTGCCCTCGGCGTCGACGGGGAACGTCCTCGCCGTCTTCTCGGGGTCGTTCCAGTACCCGAGGGGGATGCGGCCCCGCCGGGCCAGGCGACCCACGACGCCCCTCCCGGGCGGCACCGGACGCAGGTCGTCGTCGAGGACGGCGGTATCGGATCGCACCGAGAACCGGGGCGAGCCGTCGCCGCCGTCGCCGACGAGTGTGCCGCTCGTCCCCGTTTCCGACGCGCCGAAACCGTCGACAACCAGGGAGCCGGGCATGAGGGCGAGCAAGCGGCGCTTGACCGACGGCGACAGGACGGCGCCCCCCGACGCGATGACGGCGATGCTCGTCAGGTCGAACCGACCGCGCGCGGCTTCGACGGCGTCGACGAAGGGGACGGACATGCCGTCGCCGACGAGCACCAGCACCTGCGGCCGCTCCTCGGTCACGAGTTGGGCGACAGCCACAGGGTCGAAGCGGTGGCCGGTGCACAGCACGACGCCCCGGCCCGTCAACAGCGGCGTCAGCGAGTTCCACTGGCCGTTGCCGTGCATGAGCGGCGACGTCACCAGCCACGGCTGTGGCCCA
>CADDZP010000276.1 GCA_902812475.1 Actinomycetota bacterium
CGACAGGGCGTTGGCCGGCGGCCGGTCGAGACGCATGACGGCCACACCGTCGTCGCCCCGGTCGAGGTGCACGAACTGAGCCATAGCCGCAAGACGCTAACCGTCGACGAGGCGGGCGGCGGCGGCATAGGGGTCGAGCCGCCGCTCGAGCACGTCGTTCAGCAGGCGGTCGAAGTCGGGCCCCTGACACCGTTCGTAGGCGAGGTGTTCGACCCGTTGGCTGACGACGTGTCGCAGTTCCTCGGCCAGCCGCTGCGCCCGTCGCTTTTCGAGCAGGCCCCGCTCGGCGAGGAACGCTCGGTGGTCGGCGATCGTCTTCCACAAGTCGTCGATGCCGTCGCCCGTCGACGCCACGGTCATGACGATCGGTGGCGTCCACTCCAGATCGCTTGCGGAAAGATGCAGCATGAACTCGAGGTCGCGCCTCGTCTCCGCTGCGCCTGGGCGGTCGGCCTTGTTCACGACGAAGATGTCGGCCGCCTCGAGCAGGCCCGCCTTGCTGGCCTGCATGGCGTCACCCGAGCCGGGCGGCACCACGACGACGGTCGTGTCAGCCGACCCGGCAATCTCGATCTCGACCTGGCCCACGCCGACGGTCTCCACGAGCACCCACGGAATGCCGGCGGCGTCGAGCACACGGATGGCCTCGGGAGTGGCCAGCGCCAGCCCGCCGAGGTGGCCGCGCGTCGCCATCGATCGGATGAACACGCCCTCGTCGGTCGCGTGCTGCTGCATGCGCACGCGGTCGCCGAGGAAGGCGCCGCCCGAGAACGGAGACGACGGGTCGACCGCCAGCACGCCAACCTCGTCGCCCGCGCCGCGGATGATCGAGATCAGGCGTTCTGTGAGCGTCGACTTTCCCGAGCCCGTCGGGCCGGTGATGCCGGCCGTGTAGGCGTTGCCGGCGAGCGGAAACGTCAGCCGGCCGACGGCGCGGGCGCGCTCGCCTCCCTCTTCCACCAAGGTGATCAACCGAGCCAGCGAGCCGCGGTCGCCCTGGCGGGCGGCGTCGAGCAGGTCGGCCGGATCGCGTTCACGCGTGCGCCGACTCACGAACGGGCGGCCTTGGTCGGCGTCTCGGTTCGCACAGTGATTCGGTCGCTTCCTTCGCTCACGAGGGCGTCACGTGGGCGCCCACCGCGGCCAGCTTGTCGGCGAAGTGCTCGTAGCCACGGGCGATGTGGTGGGCGTCCATGACAGTGGTCTCGCCGTCGGCACCGAGCCCGGCGACGACGAGGGCGGCACCGGCGCGGATGTCGGGCGCACGCACCGGCGCACCCGACAAGCGAGGTCGCCCACGGACGACGGCGTGGTGGCCCTCGGTACGGATGTCGGCGCCCATGCGCACGAGCTCGTCGACATAGCGGAAGCGGCCCGAGAAGAGGTTCTCGGTCACGATCCCCACGCCCTCGGCGACGGCAAGCATGGCCACGAAGAACGGCTTGTAGTCCGTGGCGATGCCGGGGTACGGCAGCGTCGACACGTCGGCAGCGCGGATGCGTCCCTTCGACTGCGCCCACACGCCGTCGCTCGACGGCGAGACCCGCATGCCCATGTCGCCGAGCTTGCGAATCAACATGTCCATGTGGTCGGCACGCGCGCCTTCGAGTGTGATCTCGCCGCCGGCAACGCCGAGCGCAGCGAGGAACGTGCCCGCTTCGATGCGATCCGGGATCACCGTGTGGTCGACCGGAGACAGCTCGTCGACCCCCTCGATCTCGATGCTCGACGTGCCACCGCCGACGATGCGGGCGCCCATGCGGACGAGAAACGCGCACAGGTCGGCGATCTCCGGCTCGCGAGCGGCGTTGTCGATGACGGTCGTGCCCTTGGCCCGAACGGCGGCCATCAGGAGGTTCTCGGTGGCGCCCACGCTCGGAAACTCGAGCACGACCCGATTGCCGGTCAGCTGATCGCAGCGGGCCTCGATGTACCCGTGGGCCGAATGGAACTCGACGCCGAGGGCCTCGAGGCCGGCGATGTGCATGTCGATCGGCCGGGGGCCGAAGTTGTCCCCGCCGGGCAGCGCCACCCGGGCGAACCCCGCGCGTGCGAGCAGCGGCCCGAGCACGGCGATCGACGCCCGCATCTGTTCGACCAGCTCGTACGGCGCCTCGGCGATCAGGTCCGGCCCGACGTCGATCGTGAGCACGTGGTCCTCGGTGCGCCGCACGTTGGCGCCCATCGACGTGAGGAGGTCGCTCATGATCTCCACGTCGACGATGTGGGGGACGTTGCGCAGCACGGATCGCCCGTCGGCCATGAGGCTGGCCGCCATCAGCTTGAGGACCGAGTTCTTGGCCCCCTCGACTCGGACTGACCCCTCGAGGGGCCCGCTGCCTCGCACGACGATGCGATCCACGCCCTCAGTATGGTCGTCCGGTGTCGCGGGTCGTGAGCCGGTTCGACGGCGCGGACACCGACGCCCTGCTGCGGGCGCGCTCTCATCCGGTGCCCGAACGCGCCGTCGGCGGCGGCGTCTTTGCCGCTCAGGAAGATGCACCCGTGCGGGAGTACCGGCGCGTCGTGCGATTCGAGGACGGCGTCGTCTGGCAAGAGGTCACGTTCCGTCTGGCCCTGCCGTACTTCGGGTTCGTGTTCGTGCCGCTGTTTCGCCACGCCCTGCGGGCCCCCGAGCGAGACCGGGCGTTGTGGTGGCAGCCCCCCGACCACTTCGACGCCCGGATGTCGACGGTGCTCGGCACGCTCTGCGCGGCAGCCGTCCTGTTCGGCTACATGAACACGCTGTTCAACCAGACCATCGCCTTCGCCGCCGACGAGTTCGGTGCCAACAACGCGGCGCAGGGCTTCGCCGGCGGCTTCGTACGGGGAGGCGGCGTGCTCGCCTTCGCCATCGTCGCCCTGGCCGACCGCCGCGGGCGCCGCCCGGTGATCCTGTGGACGGGCGCGGCCGGGTGCGTGCTGGCGCTGGGCGGCGCCGTCGCCCCGTCACTGGCGTTTCTCACCGGCAGCCAGGTGCTCGTACAGGGCTGCGCCTACGGGCTGTTCATCCTGCTGCCGGTCGTCGCCGTCGAGGAGCTGCCGGCCGGGTCGCGGGCCTACGCCGTCGGCTTGCTGGCGATGGCCGCGGCGTTGGGCGCCGGCGTGTCCGTCATGGCGCTGCGCCTGGCCGACATCGCCGTGTGGGGATGGCGGTTGGTCTACGTCATTCCTGTGCTCGGTCTATTGCTGCTGCCGGGCATCGGAAGGCGACTGCCCGAGAGCCGACGCTTCGAGGCGCCCCACGCTGACGCCGCTCTGCGCGGCCACGCCCGGCGTCTGTGGCTCCTGGCCGGGGCGAGTTTCTTGCTGAACCTGTTCGTTGCGCCCGACGCCCAATTCCAGAACAGGTTCCTGAAGCACGAGCGGCACTACACGGGTGGCGGCATCGGCGTGCTGTCGATCGTCAGCGGGACGCCGGGCGCCATCGGCATCATCGCCGGTGGGATCGTCGCCGATCGCCGCGGCCGCAAGCCGGTCGCCGTCGTCGCGCTGGCGGTGGGCACGGTGCTGAGCGTGGCGTTCTACTTCGCCACCGGCTGGCCGATGTGGGCGTGGGCCATCGTGTCGAACATCGTCAACGCGGCCGTCATCCCGTCCCTCGGCGTCTACGGCCCCGAGCTGTTCCCGACATCGCTGCGGGGGACCGCCAACGGCATGGTGTTCATCGTCGGCCTCGCCGGCAGCGTCACCGGGCTGCTCAGCGTGGGCGCCCTGTCCGACCGCGCCGGCTCCATCGGCCCGGCAATGGCCGCCGTCGGCTGCGGGCCGTTGCTGCTGGCACTGCTGGTGGCCGTCGCCTTCCCCGAGACCGCCCGGCGGGAATTGGAGGACCTGAACCCCGAGGACCGGGGATTTCCTTGACGGCGGTCGCGCGTTGCGGCTGTCAACTGCGGCATAGGACGAGGCGTGTGCGGCCGTGACGTCCGTCGCCCCCTTGCACACTGTCTTGTGAACGAATACACGAGTTTCAAGTCGTGGAACGGTCGTGATTTCGTGTTTTGACAGCGCGATCACGACCGTTCCGGGCCGTGAAAGACGCGAGGCCGTTCACGAGCGACCGAGGTGAATGGAACAGCGTGGTCGGTCGCCCGTCCACCCCCTCGAGAGCCGCAGTTGACATGCGCGACGCAGCGCGACTGCTTACAGCGATAGCACCCAGTCGCGGACGATGGCGGCCACCTCGGCGTCTTTGCGGCGCAGGCCGTGGTCGCCGCCGTCGATCCAGACGTGGGTCACGGCACCGGGGACGGCCTTGGTCGCCGTCTCCAGTTCGTCGACTGCGGCGAAGGCGTCCTTCGTGCCCGACAGGAACAGGCACGGCACGTCGAGCTTCCGAAAGTGGTCAGTGCGCATGTTCTCGGGCTTGCCCGGCGGGTGCAGCGGATAGCTGACCAGGGCCAGACCCAGGGCGGGCAGCCCCTCGGCCACCGCCATCGAGCACATCCGGCCGCCCATCGATCGCCCACCGAGTACGAGGCGATCGGGCGAGAGGCGCGTGCGCTTGGCCAGTTCGGCAGCGCCGTCGCGCACGGCTTGGACGAGCACGGGCGCCTTGTCCGGCGACTTGCGGCCGGCCTTCCGGTACGGGAAGTCCATCCGCTCCACGGGGACAGGCGCCAGCGCCTCGTCGATGGCGACGAGCGCGGGCTGGTCGCGCCCGGCGCTGGCACCGGGCGTGAGCAGGACGGCGCGGTTGGGCTTCGTCACGACAGCAGGATGCGCCGGGCCTCGGTGAGCTCGAGGATGCGCAGGCCGGCGCCCTCGTGCTCCGCGCCGTGGTCCGGATGGGCGT
>CADDZP010000277.1 GCA_902812475.1 Actinomycetota bacterium
ACGATGCGCCGGGCCCGGCGGTGGACGACCTGCAGGGTGTTCAGGGCGACGCGGCCGTTCAGGTCGATCTCGCGGAAGGCGGCCAGGTCGTCGAGCTGGGCGAAGTCGAGCAGCCAGCGCAGATCGGTGGCCGCGTAGAACCGCTCGAGCTCGAACAGCGCCTCTTCCTGGGGGCGTGACCACTCGTAAGCGGTGCGCAGGTCGTCGACGGCCAGCTCGGCCAGCGACACGCGCAGGGCCGACGTGTTCGGCAGGCGGCGGGCCGCGTACGTGCGCAGGCGCTCGCCCGCCCACGGGTGTCGGGCCAGCGCCGTGCGGTACTCGCCGTGGGGGTCGATGAGCAGCAGGCCGTACCGGCCGCCGCGCTGCATGACGCCCGACGCCAGGACCTTCATCAGGTTCGACTTGCCCATGCCCGTCGTGGCGAAGACGCCGACGTGCATGGCCAGTGAGTCGCCCGGCACGCCGACCTCGAAGTCGACGACGGTCTCGCCGCTGCGAAGGCGCCCGACGGGAAGGTCGCCCATGCGCGTGCGCAGGAAGGCGAAGTCGGCCGGCTCGGGCGAGATGACCTTGGAGAACTGGGTCGGCAGCGACTTGGGCTTGCGGAACTCTGGCGGCTCGCCGGGGGCCAGATATCCGAGACACCGGCAGGTGGCGACCCGGTACGTGCGCAGCGCCTGGTCGTGCAGCGGATGCATGCCGGCCTCGTCACGGGCGTCGTCGGCCAACAGCGTTCCGGCCACGCGCTCGGCCCAGCCCGGCTCGCGGTGCTCTGATCCGTAGGTGACGTCGACGACGCGGAAGAGGTAGCGGCGACCGGTCGCCTCGTCGACGCCGACGAGGAGCTCGCCGAGAAAGAGGTCCTCGTCAGGTGAGGCGCGGAAGACGGCTTCCAGGACGTTCTTGCCGAACAGCCTTCCCCGACTGGTCATGCTCGCTCCATCAGCTTGTGGCGGTCTGTGAAGGCCCGCTCGCGCACTTCGATCGGCACGCCGGCGCGGTGGAACAGCTCGTCGAGCTCGAGCCACAGCTCCTGGCGCAGCCAGGGCGGGCAGGCGGCCAGTTGGTCGGCCACCGACAGGGGATATGGATAGCCGGGAAAGGCGGCGTCGTCGCTGAGGGCGCTGATGGCGCCCAGGGCCGCTCGAGGATCGACTGACGCCGGCAGGTCGACACGGAAGGCGAAGCGGGCGTCGGGGTCGAGGCGGGCGACGACGACCTGCAGGCCGCCGGCGCCGAAGTCGGACCGGGTGCGCGCCACGGGCGACCACCACATGGCCCGGGCGCCGAGAATCACACCGGCCTCGAGTTCGAGCTGGCCGACGAGAGGCGCACCGCCCCGAGCCAGGGACGAGTGCTTGGTGACGCCGGCGATGGTGACGTTGCGTTCCGCGGAACGCTCGAGCAGGTCGCCCATGAACGTCGAGGGGATGCGCCAGTCGGGGACGAGGTCGCCGTCGACGAGCACCAACGCACCGGGCTGGGCCTCGTCGATGCACCGCTCGACGGCGTCCCACTCCCACCGGTCGCGCAGCAGGTTGGCGTCGACGCTCGCCTGGGGGTCGATGGCCAAGCCGAGCGCAGCCAGCGAGGCCCGCTCCTCGCCGACCCCGAGCAGGTGGGCCCGCATGTCACCTTCGTCTTCGAGCACCCGCTCGCCGGCGGCGTAGCGCACGCGTGCGGCCCGGGTGACGAGGAGCCGCACGCATCTGGCGTCGGCCACCACGCACTGGCCGCCGTCCACCGCCCACACGTCGGCAGGGGCCGGCCGGCGTTCGAGGGGCCGGGGCCTGACGTCGTCCTCGAACACGAGGTCCCGCCCGGCCGGGTCGGACAGGGCGGCGACCCGCCCGGTGAGCAGCTCGGCGAGCCGGGCGGCGGCCTGCTGGAGCGACGGTTCCACGCCCATAGCTTCCCAGGGGAGTGTGACAGTTACAAGCGTGTAATTTATCCACAGGCTGCCTGTGGATACCGCAATCTCAGTCGGCCAGGTCCTTGGCGGACGTCACCTTGTGCGGGCGCAGGCGCACGAGCAGCTCCCCCGGGACGGCGTTCCGATTGCCGAAGGCCTCGGCGACGTCCGCCCCCATGTACCGGCCGCCAATGGCGGTGGCCCAGCGGCGGAGGTCGTCGATGTCCTCGGAGATCTCGACAAGCCCTTCCAGCACGACGAACGAGAACGGGGGGCGCTCGTCGTCGATCGACATCGCCGCGTACTCGGTCCGGCTGAGGTTCTTGCCCTTGATGGTGTCCTCGCCGGTCGTGAACACGATCGACCCGTCCTCATCGACGACGTACCAGACGGGCGCGACGTGGGGCCTGCCGTCGGCCCGGACCGTCGCCAGCTTGCCGGTGTGAGGTGGGTCGGACGTGATGAACGCCCGCGCTTCGGCCTCGGTCATACGGTGGTAGGGCACAGATATCTCCTCTATCCCGGCGGTGAGACTGCATGCGAAGGGCGCTCGGCTGCGCGGTCATCTTGCTCGTTCTCGCCGGCTGCGGCAGTACGGGCACCAAGCGCACCGCGGCCGGAGGCACGACCACGGGTCCGTCGACGACCGCGGTCGGCGCCACGACGACGTCACGCGCGGCGGCGACGACGGTGCCCTCTGGACCGCCTGGGTGCACGACAGCGGGACTGACGATTGCGGCACAGCCCGGGCAGGCGGCCATGGGCCACGGCGGCGTGACGCTGACGTTCACGAACAGGTCGGGCGCCACGTGCCGAATCTCCGGTTATCCGGGCGTGGCACTCCTCGATGCCTCGGGACACAAGATCGCCGACGCGGCGCGCACGCCGTCGGGTTATCTCGGTGGCCTGGCGTCGAGCTCCGACCCTCCGCCGATCCTCGAGCTCCGGCAGGGCGACACGGCCTCGGCAATGGTGGAGGCCGTTTCGCAGGGGAACGGTGGGGCGCCGTGCCCGGCCGCCAGTGCCCTGGAGGTGACACCGCCTGGCGAGACGCACTCCGTACGCGTCACCGCCGGGCTGTCGGGATGTTCGCCAGAGGTGCACCCCGTTGTGCCCGGCACGAGCGGCAGGGCGGGTCAGTAAGGCCAGGAAGTAACGACGGAGCCGGTGCCGCTAGGAGTGCTGCCAGGCCACCGAGAACGACCCGCCTGAGATCCCCGACGGGGAGGCCATCGTGGCGCCGCCCGCCGTCACCATCGTCACCGCTTCAGGATTGAAGTTCCCGAGGGCCTGACCGTTGGCGGTCGTGCCGCCGAAGTTGACGGTTCCGAAGTTGGCGAGGGCGACGATGCCCGAACGGCGCATCGTCGGCGCCTCGGCGATGGCCTCGGCCGACGCCAGCTGGGCGTTGCGGGAGCGCTGGATGGTGCTGAACGTCCAGCCCTGGGTGTGGTTCGTGAGCGTCAGCGTGAACTTGCGGCGCGCCGTGTTGACGACGCTGGCCGTCAGGGAGTCGCCGGCCCGGACAGGCTTGCCGATGTTGAACGCCGCCCTCGGGAACATCTCGAAGAAGGCGTTGTGCTGCACGGCGCCCTTCTTGCAGATGTCGAGCGTGCCGATCTGCTCGACGGTCGAGCTGCCGGAGCCGTCGATGCCGGCGAAGACGGCCAGAGCGGAGTCGTCGGTCGACCCGCAGGTGATGGACGGCTCGACCCACGACGTGGCGGCGCTCGTGAACGGACCGCCGTGGGCCACGTAGCCCGCCCAGTTCCTCGCATTCCCAGCCCGGACGCGACGGATGGGATCGGCGCGCAGACCGTTCGCTGTCGCCGGGGTGACGGCGACGAGGGCCAGGACGCTGGCGGCCCCGACCGAGATCGCGAGCCTCTTCATGAGAAAACCTCCAAGGGGGCTCCGAACCGACTGCTCGGACCGCCAAAGGTTAGGAGACCGCGGCCGCCGCACCATGTCATCGTCGGACGAACACACGTTCGCTACAGTGTCATCATGCGTTGGCGGCTGTCAGAGGACGACGCCGGTCAGGGCGCGCTCTTCGAAGAGGAAGTCGAGCGCCACATCGGCCGCGGCGAGTTCCGCGGCATGGAGTTCCTGCACGTCAACGCCCGCACGATCATCAACGAGATCCCCAAGGCGTCCATGCTCCCCTTCCGCTGGACGATCAACGCCTACAGGGGATGCAGCCACGCCTGCTCGTACTGTGCCGCCGGCGAGACCGAGGTCCTGCTGGTCAACGGCAGGAGCCGCGCACTCGCCGAGCTCGTGGTCGGTGACGAGATCGTGGGCACGCGGTCCCGCAACGACGTCCGCCGCTTCGAGCCGACCCACGTGCTCGACCACTGGTCGGTGCGCAAGCCCGCATACCGACTGCGCCTCGGCAATGGCGCAACGATCACCGCGAGCGGCGACCACCGCCTCCTTGGTCCGACGGGATGGGCAAGCGTGTCGAACCTCGCGGCCGGCGACCAGCTCGTCGCGCCCGGCTCTGTGGACGTTTGCCGACCCCAGGCGCATGAAAACGTCCACGAAGCCCTCACGGGCGTTGTCGCCGTCGAGCGCCCGACCGACGAGATCACCCTGTACGACATCACCACAGGGACTGGGGACTTCATCGCCAACGGGGTCGTGAGCCATAACTGTTTCGCTCGGCCGACGCATGAGTACCTCGACATGAACGCGGGTGAGGACTTCGAGCGCAAGATCGTGGTCAAGGTCAACGCCGTCGAGCGCTTGAAGGCCGAGCTCAGCCCGGCGAGGTGGGCGGGCGACCACATCGCCATGGGCACCAACACCGACCCCTACCAACGGTGCGAGGGGAAGTACCGCCTGACCCGCGGCATCGTCGAGGTGCTCGCCGAGC
>CADDZP010000278.1 GCA_902812475.1 Actinomycetota bacterium
GGCCCAGGCCGCGGCGCTGGTGCCTACGTCGCCGTCGACAAGCAGGTAGACGGCGGCATCGGGAGTCACGTCGACAGCGGCGGCCACGGCGCCGCCCTTCCCGCGGTTGCGAGGAAGATGGAGCACAGTCGCGCCCGCGGCCTGGGCCGATTCGGCGGTCGCGTCGCGCGAGCCGTCGTCGACGACGAGGACGCGGCCCACTTCGGTCAGCCGGAGCAGGGCAGACACCGTTGCGCCGATGGTCTCGGCCTCATTCCGGGCGGCGACGATGGCGACGACGGGGGCGCGCCGAGCGGCCGTCACGCGGGGACGCCCTTGAATTCGGGAGCCCGCGCCGCCCACTGCAGGCCGACGTAGACGCCGACCGCAAGAGCGCTTCCGACGACGACGATCAGCACGGCGTCGACGCGGGAACCCGACGGCAGCACTGCCGCCACACCCCGGGCCGCCCCGTAGGCGGGCCCTGCGCACACCAGGCTGCGGACGAGGGAACGGCCGACAGCGAACCGTTGCCCCACGTGGCGGGCCACGAGCACGACGAGGGCGACGGCTCCGGCCGCCATCGCCACCGAGTGGGCCAGCCCCAGCGAGACCACGCGCCCGTCGCCCGAGCTCTGCCAGAACCACCACAGCATGAGTGCAGACGCGAGGGCCGTGACGCCGGTCGCCACCAGCGTCGGCGTCCTGGTGTCGTGGACTGCGTAGGACGCTCTGGTCGCCAGCTGGAGGACCGACCAGCCGGCGACGCCGAGGGCGTAGGCCGCCACCACCTTGGCGACGAGGTCCACGCCGGCCCCGTTCAGCGCGCCGAGCTGCATGATGCGCAGCACCGGGCGTGCGAGGGCGGCCATGAGGGCAGTGGCCGGAAGGACGAGAAAAAGCACGAGCCGCACCCCAGCGCCCACCGACGACGAGAACCGCGTCCACCGTTCCGCAACCGCGTCCGACGACAGCCGCGGGAACAGCGCCGTCATCGTCGGCTGGGCGAGGATGGCATAGGGCAGGAGGAAGAACGTGTAGGCGATCTGGTAGGCGACCACGCCGCCGGCGACGCGGTTGGCCAGCACCAGGGTGACGGCGATCAGCACCTGGTTCATCGCCAGGAACCCGACGGCCCAGGCTCCCGGGCGGGCGAGCGCCTTGACGGCCGGATGACGAGGATCCCAGCGGGGCCGGACGCGCAGGCCCGCCCGCCACGCGGCGACGACGGGGACGACCGTCATCGCCACGACGCCGCCGGTGGTGCCGACGGCGAGGACCAAGCGCTCCGCGGTCGTGAGCGAGAGCCCCCCGTGGCGGCCGTGGAGCACCCAGAAGGCCGCCATCGTGCCGATCACGACGACGTTGTTGGCCACCGGCGCGAATGCCGGACCAGCGAAGCGCCGAGCGCCGTTCAGCAGGGCGGTGGCGACCGCGCCGGCGGCGTACAGCAGGAGCTGCGGCAGGAAGAACCACAGGAAGAAGGCGCCGAGGGCGACCTCCTGGCGGCGCACGGCGGGGTCGGTGACGGCGAGCGTGAGCACCCGCATGATCCACGGACGGACGGCGAGGCCCACCACGAGGACGGTGCCGAGCACGGCGAGGCACACGCCCAACACGGAGCCGGCAACGTGCTCGGCGTCGTCGCGGCGGCCCGTGTCGATGAGGCCGACGAAGGTGGGCACGAGGACCGACGACAGCACGCCCGCGGCCAGCAGCTCGAAGAGGATGTTCGAGACGAGGTTCGACGTCTGGTACGTGTTCCCCAGGAACGTCGTCCCGAGGGCGGCGCCGACAGCCAGCACCCGGACGAAGCCAGTAACGCGTGACGCCACGTTGCCGGCGGTGATGGCGGCCGTCGACCGAAGCAGGCGGGCGTCGAGGTCGCCGGGCCCGTCCTCATCGACCTGTATACCTGCGGTCAAGGCGTCGCCACTGGTTCGGGGAGCAGACGCTGGGCACCGGGGCCGACGCCGTAATGGCCGACGGGGTCGCGTCCGAGGTCGCGCACGGCGAGTACGGCAGCGGCCTGGCCGATGAACGACTCGATGTTGTCGACCGTCGACACGCGGGTGGCGGTCTCGTCCCGGCTGAGCACGAGCCCCACGAACACCGCCCGCCCGCCTGGTGTGTCCTGGCCGGCTTCGGCCGCGACCACGGGCGCTCCGCCGAGGGCCAGCTGCGTCAGAAACGGCATGGTCATGGTGTCGTCGTCGAGGCGGGCGCCGGCACCAGAGACGAGCACGAGGCGGGTCGCCGGAAGGGGAAGGGATCCGAGAGCGGGCACGGCGATGGTCGTCGAGGACGACGTGGTCGGCGGGGCGTCGTAGTCGACGAAGCCCGACTGGCGCAGCGCCGGGATCAAGCCGCCGGGGTCTCCGCTTCCCTCGATCACGTTGGCCAGGCGCGAAAGCGCCGTGGCCCGCACGACGTCGGGCACCTGCTCGGTGATTCCGACCGTGTTGGCCAGCACGTTGCTGTCCGCCTGGCTGTGGAGATTCAGCTTGTCGGTGAGCCAGATCGTTCCCTCGTACGTGGCGCCCGCGGCCATGGCCTGGTTGCGGAGGTCGTCGACGGGCTTGCGGTCGATGCCGTCGACGGCGACGAACATGACGGGCATGCCCTTGAGCTGACCGGCGAGCAGCTCAGCCCTCCCCTGGTCGGCAAAGCGTTCCCATGTGTGGATCTGGTTGGTGAGGCGGTCGTTGTCCCGACGGGTCTGGCGCACCGAGCCCTCGACCGAGTCGAGCCGACTGCGAAGCTGGTCGACGGTGACCCGGTCGATCACGGTTGCCCCCATGATCACGCCGATCCCGAGGGCCAGGAAGACGGCCACCAGCGACACGACGTGGTACCTGAGGTTGAGCACGGCTGCGTCCTACTGACTCGAAACGACTACCGACCGAGCACGAACCAGAAGCCGCGCAGGAACAGCCGGAGCGGCTCGGCGACGATCACCATGACGAGCATGGCGAAGAGGGCGGCGGTGACCAGGAAGACCATGTCGGATCGGCGCACCTGGGTCCGGTAGAGCCTGTTGACCCCCTTGGCGTCGACGAGCACGGGGCCGACCTTCAGGCGGACGAGGAACGTCGACGCCATGCCCGCCCGACCCTTGTCGAGGAAGTCCACCACCGAGGCGTGGGTGCCGACGGCAACGATCAGCTCCGCGCCCTTCTCGTAGGCGAGGAGGAGGGCGATGTCCTCGCTCGTCCCCGCCGCCTCGAACGCCGAGTACACGCGGCCTGCGGCGTCGAGCCGCTCCGCCCCCGGGGCATGGCCGCCGGGGTAGGCGTGCACGACGAGCTGGGCCCCCGTGTCGAGGGCCGCGTCGGACACCGAATCGAAGTCGCCGATGATGATGTCGGGCTTGTAGCCGGCCTCGAGCAGGGCGTCGGCGCCGCCGTCGACGCCGACGAGTACTGGGCGCATGTCGGAGATGTAGGCCCGCAGGGCGGCCAGGTCGGCGCGGTAGTCGAGGCCGCGCACGACGACGAGCACGTGGCGGCCCGAGATGTCGAGGGCCAAATCCGGGAGCTGCGGCGACTCGGTGAGAAGATGCCGCTCTCGACGGAGGTACTCGAGGGTGTTCTCGGCGAATCGCTCGAGCTCGTCGCCGATCGCCCGTTTGGCTGCGTCCACCTGCTCTTCGAGGGACTGCAGCGTCTGGGGTGTCCCTGTGGCGACGACCTGTTCGCCGCGCACGATGTGCGGCCCGTCGACGCGCAGGACCTGGCCCTCGCTGACCTCGTCCATCACCTCGGCGCCGACGGCGTCGACGAGGGGGATGCCGGCCGCGGCCACCAGCAGGGGGCCGACGTTGGGGTACCGCCCCGAGATCGAGCGTGCCGCATTGACGACGGCGCCTGGCTGGGCGGCGATCAGCTCCTCCGCCGCGAGCCTGTCGAGGTCCTCGTGGTCGATGACGGCGATGTCGCCAGGCTGCAGGCGACGGCACAGCCGCTTGGTGCGCCGGTCGACGCGAGCCGGTCCCATGACTGAATCGTCCGTCCGGCTCGGGCGCCGCTGGGCGGCCATCGGCGCTCAGCTCCCCCGCTGCCGGGAGGCGGCGGCGAGCAGCTCCTCGGCGTGATCGCGGGCGGCGCTGCTCTCGGGCTGCCCCGACAACATGCGCGACAGCTCGACGACGCGGTCGGCGTCGCGCACGGGTCGCGCCGATGCCACCGTGCGCCCGTCGCGCTCTTCCTTGGTGACGGCGACCTGCTCGTGGGCGAAGGCGGCGACCTGGGGCAGATGGGTGACGACGAGCACCTGGTGGTGTTCGGCGACGGCGGCCAGAGCCCTGCCCACAGCGAGCGCCGCTTCACCGCCGATGCCGGCGTCGACCTCGTCGAAGACGAGCGTCGGTGGGCCCTCGGTGAGTACGAGTCGAAGGGCGAGCATGGCCCGGGCCAGCTCGCCGCCCGACGCCGTCTTGGCCAGCGGCAAGAGCGGCTCGCCGGGATTGGGACCGAGCAGGAACTCGACGTCGTCGGCCGGGTCGTCGCCGGCGACGGTGACGTCGACACGGGCGCCGCCCAGGGCCAGGTCCTGGAGGCGCTCTTCGACCGCAGCAGCGAGCGCGGGTGCAGCCTTGCGCCGAGCGGCGGCGACGCCGGCAGCAGCTGCAGCGACCCGTGCTTCGGCGGCGGCGCGGTCGCGGTCGAGCGTCAGGGCTCGCTGGTCGTGCTCCTCCAGCTCACGGAGGCGGGTGCATGCTTCCACGGCGTAGGACATCACGTGGGACAGCGTCTCACCGTACTTCCGCCGCACGTCGGCCAGTAGTCGGAGCCGGGCCCGCACGGCCTCGAG
>CADDZP010000279.1 GCA_902812475.1 Actinomycetota bacterium
CAGCGACGTGGAGTTACAACCAAGCCGCCGGCCAGGGCGTGCGGGCCGAGATGTGGTGGCTCGACGTCGAGGTCGTCGGCAACTGCGCCCCGCAGTTCCCGACCGGCGGCAACGGCTACTGGTCCTTCGGCCACGGCCTGAACATGGCCACAGTGCAGGGCGCTCTCGATGCCCTGCGCCAGCGCGGCCTAGTCGCCGGCATCTACTCCACCGGCTACCAGTGGGGTCAGATCACCGGCGGCGCAACGCCGGCAGGCGGTGCCGCACCGACCTGGCTGGCCGGCGCCTCGTCGGCCTCGTGGTGCTCGGGCGGCCACGACTTCGCCGGCGGCCCGCCGTGGCTCGTGCAGCTCTCGCCAAACCCCTGGGACCGCGACCAGGCCTGCTGACCGAGCGTCTCGGCTAGAACCACTGACGTGGCCTTCCCCGCGGGCATCGGCATCGTCGACACGATGATCGGGTTCCCGTCGCCCGACATGAAGGACACGTACCGCTTCATCACCCGCCAGACGAAGGACCGGCAGTCGACCGACGAGTTCGAGTTCCCCGTCGAGTACATGTTCAAGGACGTGCCCGACAAGGAGCTGACCCGCAGCGACGACCCGGTCGCCATCACCATCGCCGAGATGGACCACTGGGGCATCGAGAAGGGCATGATCGGCGTGGGCGGCGGGCCGCTGCGGGAGATCACCGAACGTGCCCTGGGGCAGCACCCGGACCGCTTCATCGGCTCGGTGAACGTCGACCCCAACCGGGGGATGAAGGA
Organism: Actinomycetota bacterium; assembly: GCA_902812475.1. Taxonomy (GTDB): domain Bacteria; phylum Actinomycetota; class Acidimicrobiia; order Acidimicrobiales; family AC-14; genus CADDZP01. Next base: position 767 of record CADDZP010000279.1, read on the forward strand.
CGTCGGCTACATCCAGAAGGCGTACGAGCAGTGGGGCGTCAGGGCAGCGACGGTCTTCCCCGCCGGCACGTTCCCGCAGGTGCCGATCAACGGCAAGCAGATGTACCCGCTCTACGCAAAGTGCTGCGAGCTCGCCATCCCGATCTTCGTGTGCGCCGGCGTGCCCGGTCCCCGCGTGAAGTTCGCCCCCCAGCACGTCGAGCTCATCGACGAGGTCATGTTCGACTTTCCCGAGCTGGTCTTCGTCACCCGCCACGGCTGCGAGCCGTGGACCGACCTGGCCGTGAAGCTGATGCTGAAGTGGCCGAACCTCTACTACTCGACGTCGGCGTTCGCCCCGAAGTACTACCCGAAGGACATCGTCGACTACGCCAACACGCGAGGCGCCGACAAGGTCATCTACGCCGGCTACTTCCCGATGGGCCTCTCGCTCGGGCGCATCATGACCGAGCTGCCGAACGTCGCCTTCAAGGACGACGTCTGGCCCAAGTTCCTGCGAGAGAACGCCCTGCGCGTGCTCGGGCTGACGCCGTCGCTAGCAGTCTGAACTAGGAGACTGCTGAGCAAAGCCGAGCACACATCTCGCCGGCCCTCGACGCCGCTGGCTGCGTTCTCGTCCTCGCCTTACGGCTACGAGTAGTGGGCGTCGACTCCAGGCAGCCAGGCAGTCGCCCGGACTGTCATGGCTCGTTCGGACGGTGATAGAATTGGGTACCGGCCCCTGTTGTGCCTGACGGCACCGGATCGGCACAATCGTGCAGGTTTGCGGCGATGGGGGGACCGCGTCCGATGGCAGCGACAGAGACAGCCACGGTGCTTGTCACCGACCTTGTGGGCTCCACCGAGCTGCGCGTCCAGCTGGGCGAAGAAGGCGCCGACGAGCTCCGCCGTGTCCACGACGCCTTGCTCGCGACGGCGGTCACCAATCACGCCGGCACCGTCGTGAAGGGGCTCGGCGACGGCGTCCTCGCCCTCTTCGACAGTGCGTCCGACGCCGTGGCCGCGGCCGTCGCCATCCAGCAGGGCGCTTACGCCCACACCCGCCAGGCGCCCGATCGCCCCCTCGACATCCGCGTTGGCCTCTCGGCTGGCGACGTCACAATGGAGGAAGACGACTGCTTCGGCACGCCCGTCGTCGAGGCGTCACGGGTGTGCGCCGTCGCCGTGGGTGGACAGATCCTCGCCGCCGATCTCGTGCGCCTGCTGGCGCGTGGACGCGGCGGCCACACGTTCACGGCGTCGGGCGAGCGTGAGCTCAAGGGCCTGCCTGATCCCGTATCCGTCGTGACGGTCGGATGGGATCCGCCCGAGGTCGCCGCTGCGCCGGTCCCCTTCCCCCCCAGGCTCGTGCCAGCCGGCGTGCTCCCGTTCGCGGGACGCGACCACCAAGTGGACACCCTGACCGACGCCTGGAAGCAGGCAGCCGCCGGAGAGCGCCGCGTCGTGTTGGTCTCGGGCGAGCCCGGGATCGGCAAGACGCGGCTCGCATCAGAGGTCGCTCGCCGTGCCCACGACGGCGGCGCCGCTGTGCTGTTCGGCCGTTGCGACGAAGACATGGGCGTCCCGTTCCAGCCCTTCGTCGAGGCGCTGGAGCACGCGGTTCACAACGACGTGGACGCCGCTCGCCTCGGCCGCCACGCCAACGACCTCGTGCGCTTGGTGCCCGACGTCGCCCGCCTCGTCGCCGGGCTTGATGCGCCGCTCGCCGCCGATCCCGAGACCGAGCGCTACCGCCTGTTCGACGCGGTGGCCGCGTGGCTGAGCGCCATGTCCGAGCCAACGGGCGTCGTCCTGGTGCTCGACGACCTCCACTGGGCCGAGAAGCCGACGCTGCTGATGCTGCGCCACCTCATCCGATCGTCGGAGCCGATGCGGTTGCTGGTCATCGGGACCTACCGCGACACCGACCTCGACCGCACGCATCCCCTCGCCGAGGTGCTGGCCGACCTCCGGCGGGAGTCCGACGTGGTGCGCCTGGCCCTGAGCGGTCTCGACGTCGACGGAATCGCCGAGCTGCTCGCGGCGGCGTCCGGCGAGCGCATGGACGTCCGCGCCGCCGACCTCGCCCAACTGTTGTGGTCAGAGACAGAGGGCAATCCCTTCTTCGTGCAGGAGATCCTGCAGAGCCTCGTGGAGTCCGGCCGCATCGTCCAGCGAGAAGGCGTGTGGACGACCGACCTGGACATCGATGACCTCGGGATACCGGAAGGCGTCCGCGAGGTCGTCGGCCGTCGTTTGTCGCGGCTGTCGCAGACGGCCAATGTTGTGCTGGCGAACGCCTCGGTGATTGGAGCAGCCTTCGATGTCGACGTGCTCGTGGCTGTCGCCGGAATCGACGAGGACGCCGTACTCGACGCCCTCGACGAAGCGACCGCCGCGTCGCTCGTGCGGGAGACGTCGTCGGGCTACGAGTTCACCCACGCCCTCGTGCGATCGACGCTCTACGACGAGCTCTCCGCCGCCAGGAGGGCCCGGCGCCACCGCGAGGTCGCCGAGGTGCTCGAAGCGGCGCCCGACCGCGACATCGCCGCCCTCGCCTTCCACTTCGCCCGGGCGAGCACCGTCGACGAGCGCGCCGTCGAGTACGCCCGGGCCGCGGGGCAGATGGCGATGGAGCGCCTCGCCTTCGATCAGGCCGTGACGTTCTTCCGCCAGGCCCTCGACGCGGCCGACGACATCGACGCCGAGGACGGCGTGCGGTGCTCGCTCGCGATCGCTTGGGGCACGGCCCAGCGGCTGGCGGGGATACCCGAGTACCGCGAGACGCTGCTCGGCGCCGCTGCCCTCGCTCAGCGCTGCGGCAACGCGGACCTGTTGGTCGACGCCGCCCTCGCCAACAGCCGCGGCTTCTGGAGCACGACGGGTGAGCAGGACGAAGAGCGCGTCCGCGTCGTCGATGCAGCTCTTGCCGCTGTCGGGCCCGAGGATTCCGAGCGGCGGGCCCGGCTCCTCGCGGTGCTCGCCCACGAGCTCAGCTGGCAGGACACCGAGAACCGGCGTCTTCCGACGATCGACGAGGCCGTCGCCATGGCCCGTCGCCTGGGCGATGCCCCGACGCTGCTCGACGTCTGGACCGCCAGCCAGTTGGCGGGGTCGGTCGCCTCCCGCGTCCGTGATCTGGCCGACGAGCTGCCCGAGCTGCTCGCACTCGCAGACGAGATCGGCGACCCCCAGAAGCTCTTCTTCGCCTGTGCATGGGGGTTCATGCACACGCTCGAGCTCACGAGGCTCGAGGAAGCCGACCGACTCCTTGCCCGCACGCGTGCCATCGCCGAGGAGCTGCGGGCCCCACTGTTCCAGTGGCTCACTGCGGTGTATCAGGCGTCCCGTCTGATGGTGAACGGCACCGGCGACGACGTCGAGCAGGCCGCCATCGCCGCCTATGAGATCGGCGAGGCGTGCGGCCAGCCCGACGCCTTCGTGTGGTTCGCCCCCCAGGTCTTCATGGCCCGCATGGCGCAGGGACGCATGGGCGAGGTCCTCGATCTCTCGCGCCAGCAGACGATCGCCAATCCGGGTATCCCCATCTGGAAGGCGGCGTTGGCCGTCGCTCTCGTTCGGGGCGGCGAGCTCGGCGAGGCGCGCGAGCTCGTCGACGCCATGATGAGCGCCACTGGCGATGTCTTTCCCGAAGACCGGCTCGCCTTGTTCGGCCAGTCGTTCCTCGGCGAAGCAGTGGCAATTGTGGGGACCGTCGAGCAGGCGGCGCGGCAGTACGAGGCGCTGCTTCCGTATGCCGGTCGAACGCCGTGCATCGGCACCAACGTCCGCCACGCTGTCGACATCGACCTCGCGGCTCTGGCGGCGCGCGCCGGCCGCCCCGATGTGGCGGGACGGCACTTCGCCGACGCCGACGCCATCCACGTGCGCATGGGCGCCGACGTCTGGCTGGCGCGCAGCCGTTTGCTGTGGGGCCGGTTCCTGCTCAACGGCGACGGCGAACGGGCTCGGGCTGTCGAACTGCTCACCAGCGCCCGCGAGCTCGCCGACCGCATGGGCTCAGACGATGTCCACGAGGCG
>CADDZP010000280.1 GCA_902812475.1 Actinomycetota bacterium
GCTCCGGTCACGGCCGGCGGTCCTGCTGCCGTTGCCGCCGCCGCGGCGGCGAACCCGGGCGGAGTGGTGACGGCCACGTCGGCGCCCGCGGGGACCACGACGTCGTCGACCGGGCCCACCGACGCGAGGGTCCGTGACGGTGCCTCACCGGACACGACGTCCGTTCCCGGCCGCGGTCCGACCGGCGGTCTCACGGGCAAGGCCAACCCGCTCGGCGGCCTCAGCACCGACGTGCCCGGATCCGGCGATTCCGCGCCCGAGGGCGCCACGTTCATGTCGTTCACGGCGTCGCCGAACTACCAGCGCGACCACCAGGTCTACGCCAGCGGCTTCTCCTTCCAGCACTGCGCGGCCACCTGCCCGGCGCTGTTCCGCTCCGACGACGGGGGCGCCACCTGGACGCGCCTGCCTGCCATCGGCTTCGAGGGCGGCGTCGTCATGCTTCCGCCGTCGTATCCCGCCGACAGCCGGGTCTTCGTCGGCGGACCCAACGCCCTCAAGGTCTCGAGCGACGGCGGCCAGGTGTTCACGCCGCTGACGCCGGCCGGCGGGTACACGGCCATGTCGCCCGCCTTCTCCGCAGGCGACGGCCGCATCCTCGTGGGCGCCATCCCCGGCTGGATCTATCACGACGACACCAAGGCTGTGACGCCGTTCGACGCCGTCCCCGAGTCGACGAGCGCGGCGCTGTCGTTCGCCTACGCCTCCGCCTATCCCCGCGACCACCGCATCGTCATCGGCGGGACCGACGCCTCGCCGAACCAGAACGCCATCGTCTCCGCGTGCGACGGCTCCAACTGCACGCCGCCCGCCGCCCTGGCGGGCTCGACGGGCACGCCCGCGGTCATGACGGCGAAGAGCTATTCGAGGAGTGGGCTGGCGTTCGCGTGGACGCCGCAGGGCCTGTACCGGTCGACCGACGCGGGGTCGTCGTTCTCGCCGCTGCGCATGCCGGCACACGGCCAGGTGCAGGGCCTGGTCGACGACGGCCGCGGCAACCTCTTTCTCGCCGTGCTCGACAACGATGGCCGTGGCGGCACCAGCGGGGGCCTGTTCGCCTCGCGCGACGCCGGGACGACATGGACCCGGCTCGGCGCAGGCACGGCGCTCGACCACGGTGTCGCCGGTGTGATCGCGCTCCCGTCAGGCAACCTCCTCGTGTCGCCGTACGCGGCCCGGGGCGGTGGCCTTCAGTGCTCGTCCGACGGGGGCCGCACGTGGGCTCCACGGTGTCCGTAGGAAGGTCCACATGCGTCCCAGCCTCATCCTTCTCGCTCTCGTCGCGTCTCTCGTGTCTGTCGTCGGGCCGACCCTGCGGCCGTCGTCAGCCGGAGCCGCCGCCGGCCACACGGCCACGTGTGTGGTCACCAGCTACACGGTGAGCGGGTCGTTCAACCGCGTCGGTGGAGCGGCCGCCTTCGCCGTCGCTGCCAACGGCTCGTGCGTCGGCACGTCTTCGAGCGTGGCCGTCAACATCGGCTTCGCCAGCGTGGGGCCGTGGAGCTGCGACGGCGGCGCCGCCCTCGGCTCAGGAGTGATCACGGCCAACAACGGACCCAACGAATTCGTCGACGCCACGCTCACCAACGTCGGCGGCGAGTACGTCATCGAGCTGCACGCCCTCGACGGCACCGCGGCGGCGGGTCAGTTCACCACGCTCCCCATCGCCTGCGACCTCGGCCAGACCCAGACAACGGTCGGCGGCACCGGCACTCTGACGTTCACCGCCTGACCGCGCCCGGGAAGCCCTCGAGTTGGGGGCGATGGGTGAGGCGCACGAAGAAGTCGTGTCTTTCGCGGATCAGCTCGCAGGAGCACGCCTCTTGGTGGACGGAACGCCGGCGGCGCAGATGTTGGCGATCGTCTGGCGGCTCAGGCCGGTCGCCTCTGCGAGAGCTCGAAGCGTCGCACCCTCCCGCTTCGCGATGCGAATGACGCGGTCGCGATCGGAGACCTCTTGGGCGGCGCGTTCGGCAACCAATCGGGCAGCGGCGACCGCGGCGCCGACAGTGTCCTCGCTCGGACGAGCGGCGGACAGCTCGGCGACTGCGGCGTCGGCAATCCGATCCCGAGCAGCTCCAGTCTTCGTCATCATGCCTCCAGAGCATCGATGAGCTTTGCCTTGATCCCCGTCAGGACCGCGGCGCCGACGGTGAGCTCCTGACTCCGTGCGATGGCGTTCAGCGTCGCCTGCACGACCGCAAGGAGCTCGAGCGCCTCGGTCCGTTCGAGCTTGAGGGTCAACTCGTCCGGCACGTCCAAACTGTAGTCAAGGAAAGGGCCATAGTCGTCAATAATGCGGACATGCAGGTGAGGGCTGCACCTCGACGACCGCCACCGACCGGCGATCGTGCACGTGCGTTCCATGCAGTGCATTCTGACCCCGTCCGCGACGTGCCGTTGCGTGCGCGCGAATCCGGCGCCATGTGGACCTGGGCAACATCAAGCTGTGGCTCGAGGCCGACATCCGCCGACTCGAGTGCAAACGCTGCGGCCGGGTCCGCAGGAGGTGCCCTGGGCCCGGCCGGCGGCCCGATTGGAAGCTCCGTTCCACGGTAAGCCGGGCGCAAGTGTTGCTGTCGTCAGCCATTCAGAAGAATATGGAGCCATTGGACGATGAGGAACGGCTTCCGATTCAGAAGTTCGACGAGTGGTATGCGCGCCGCGCAGTCGAGCAGGCGTATTACGGGGGACGAGCCGAGATATCGGTAAAGGATGCCCTCAAGCGGCTGACGAGACTTGAGCGACGCGCGCCGTAGAGCGGGGTACGTTCACCCCATGCTCAAGCCAGGTGACAAGGCGCCGACGTTCAAGCTTTCAGACCAGTCCGGCAACACCGTGAAGCTCTCCGACTTCAAGGGGCGGAAGGTGCTCGTCTACTTCTATCCGAAGGCGGACACCCCGGGGTGCACGACCCAGGCGTGCGAGCTGCGGGACGCCAGCCCGAAGCTCGGCGACACCGCCGTCGTGGGCATCAGTCCTGATCCTCCGAACCGGCAGGCCAAGTTCGACGAGAAGTACGGGCTGGGCTTCCCGCTGCTGTCCGACGAGGACCACTCGGTCGCCGAGGCCTACGACGTCTGGGGCGAGAAGAAGAACTACGGCCGCACGTACATGGGCATCGTCCGGTCGGCCTTCCTCGTGGACGAGAAGGGCAAGCTCGAAGACGTCTGGTACAAGGTCTCACCGAAGGCGACGGCAGAGAACCTGCTGAACGCTCTCGGCAAGTGACGATCGCCGGGGCCCACGTCCTCCTCTACTCGCCCCGAGCCAGACGCGTTGCGGAGCGTGCTTGGTGAGACGTTTGGCTGGAACAGCATCGATGCCGGCGGCGGGTGCCCCAACTCGCCTTTCGCTGACTTTCTTGCGGTGAGCGCCAACAAGCCAGCACAACGGCGATGAGCCGCAGACGAGTTCGCAGCTATTGCTCAGTTCAGTGCGGTTAGCGCCAACAACTGAGCGATAGGTCCTCCCTTGCGGCGCGTACGTGCTCCTGTACGAACCGAAGCACCCGACAGCGATCTGACGGGGGCGCCCGGTCAGGCGGCGATGCCGTGGTCGGCCAAGGGGCCGAGCTTCAATCCGGCGGCGGCCACGCGGTCGACCAGGCCGGCGAGTGCACCGTGCGCCGCCTTCCACGACCCGGGAGCGGAGGCGCAGTCGGAGTCGTGCAGGAGAACGGTGACGCCAGGGCCGAGGTCCCTGTCGAGCTCGGCGAGGACCGACTCGGGCGTGGCCTCGGGCGTCCAGTCCTTGCCCCACGCCGACCACAGCACGGTGCGCAGTCCGAAGCGGCGAACAGCAAGGAACCCGGCGTTCGACAACGTGCCGAACGGCGGGCGGAACCACCGGGGCATCTGACCGGTCGCCTCGGCGACGGTGTGTATGCCGCGCAGGATGTCGTCGCGCACCCGCCCCGGCGGGCTGAACAGCTGGGACCGGTGGTGGTAGCTGTGGGCCGCGATCTCGTGGCCGGCGGCGGCCACCTCGGCGGCGATCGTGCGATGGGCGTCGGCGTTGATGCCGAGCATGAAGAAGGTGGCCTTGACGCCGAGGCGGTCGAGCTCGTCGAGGAAGAACGGCGTCGTTGCCGGGTCGGGGCCGTCGTCGAACGTGAGGGCGACGTGGTCGGGCCGGCCGAGGCCGGCCAGGCCGGGCCAGTACCGGCGGCGCAGGCTCTCACGCGTCGTCAGCAGAGGGACGGCGTGGGCCGCGACCCCTGCGGCGGCTCCTGCCGCCAGCACCCGGCCGACGCGCATCAGATCTGGGACAGGGGCGCTGATGACAGCCCGGACGCGGCCAGGCTCTGCTCGACCGCGTTCAAGTTCCGCAGCAGGTCGTCGACGGACTCGTGGCGACCGTCGAGCACGACCACCTCGCCGGCGCGGGGCTTGGGGACGGACTTGTCGGCCACCAGGACGACGGTCGGCACGATGACCCGCTCGTGCACGAGGCGGGCCGACGCAAGGTCGAAGCCATCGAGACGCCGCTGTGGCACGAACTCGCGGGGGCGCTCGCCGGTGGCGGCATGGATGGCCTTGGGGGCGCGCACCAGATCCGAGCGGGCCCGACCCCAGCTCACGAGGTCGCGGTGGCCCCAGCCGCCGTTGGCCATGTGCACACCGGAGTCCTGCAAACGACGCAGGCCCTCGGGCTCTGTCTCCGCCAGGCGCCCGGGCACGATCGCCGTTGCGTTGGTGCGGACGATGGCGTCGGTGAGGGCGGCGTTGTCGAGGTCGTCGCTGCCTATACGCACGGCGAGATAGACCGTGCCGGCCTTTCCGT
>CADDZP010000281.1 GCA_902812475.1 Actinomycetota bacterium
CGGCCCAGGGCGCGGGCCACGGACTCGCCGAGCGACGTCTTGCCGACACCCGGCGGGCCCACGAGGGCAAGGATCGCCCCCGCCCCGCGCTCGGCCGACGCCGACAGCCCCCTGTCGACGCGCAGCTTGCGCACGGCCAGGTACTCGACGATGCGGTCCTTCACATCGTCGAGACCGTTGTGGTCGGCGTCGAGGATGGCACGGGCTTCGGTGACGTTCAGACGGTCCTCCGAGCGCGTCCCCCACGGCAGCTCGACGATCGTGTCGAGCCAGGTGCGGATCCAGCCGTTCTCGGGGCTCTGCTCGCTGGTGCGCTCGAGGCGTCCCAGCTCACGCTCGACCGCAGTCTTGACATGCTCGGGCGCGTCGGTCTCGTCGAGCCACTTCCGGTAACGCTCGCCAGCCTCACCGTCGTCGCCGTCGCCCAGCTCCTTGCGGATGGCGGCCAGCTGCTGGCGGAGCAGGAACTCGCGCTGGGTCTTCTCCATCCCCTCGGTGACGTCGTTGCGGATCCGGTCGCGCAGCGCAAGGTCGGCGAGCACGTCGCGCTGCCAACGCAGGACCAGCTCGAGTCGCGCTTCCACGTCGACGGTCTCGAGGATCTCGATCTTCTGCTCGAAGGTCAGGTCGGGCGAGTAGCCGGCGGTGTCGGCCATCTGGCTCGGATCGGTGATGCCGCGCAGGGCCTCGGCGATCTGGCCGGCGCCGCGGTACTGCAGCACGTTCTCGACCACGGCGCGGTACTCACGGGCCAGCTCCAGGACCCGCTCAGACGGCACCGGATCGTCGACGGGCTCGACCTGGACCCAGGTGGCGCTGCCCGTTCCGGGGACGCCCATGCCGATGCGGGCGCGCTGCAGCCCCCGCACCACCACGGCGCGGATCCCGCTGGGGAGCTCCCCGGCGTTCTCCACGGCGGCGATGGTGCCGACCGTGGCGTAGCGGCCGTTCTCGAGACGGGGCACGAGAACGAGGCGGCCGTCGGCGTTGCGGGCGGCGGTGAGCGCCGCGCCGGCGTCGTCGCTCTCCACCGCCATGGTGACCACCATGCCGGGCAGGACCACGCCAGTGGTCAGCGGCAGGAGGGGCAGGCTGGTCGTTTGCAGTTCGCTCATGGGTTCCTTCAAACGTCGAGGCGTCCGCTCATGTTCCTTGACGACGCAAGAATGCGGGACTTATGCGGCGCGCGGGCGGCGCATGCGCCGCCGCTGCTCGGGGGTCGTGCCGCCCCAGATCCCGTACGTCTCCTTGTTACGAACGGCGAAGTCGAGGCACTGGGCGCGCACCGGGCAGGTCGCGCAGATCCCGAGGGCCTCGGCCTCCTGCTCGGGGCTGGCCGGATAGAAGATCTCTGTGTCGACGCCGCGACACGCGGCCCGTTGTGTCCAGTCTCCCTTTCTCACGAACGGACCAACGCCGGTCCGACGTCGGGCATTTCGTGACCGAGATCACACGTTCGCTCCCGATGGAAACAGGTCGCCCGGCCTATGCAGCGGTTCGACGAGCGCGGCCGACACATTGATCGAAAGATGGACCAGCACAAGGAGAAGCACTCGATGGACCTCGTCGCCTACTGGCAGCAGCATGTCGCCCCCTACGTCCGGGCCCGGTTCGGTCGCACCGAGCGGGGCGCGTCCATGGTGGAGTACGCGCTGCTCGTGGCTCTGATCGCCGTCGTCTGCCTCGCCGCCGTCGCCTTCCTCGGCAAGAGCGCCTCCTCGCGCTTCAGCAACGTCGGCTCGGCGGTCGGCAGCGCCTGATCCCATCCCCAGCGGCCTCCCAGGCCGAACGACACGGGCTGCCGGTCTGGACGGGTCTCCCGCCGGCAGCCCTTGTCGCGTCCGCGAAGCGGCTCAGTGGATGGAGAACAGCCGGGTGAGCCCGGTGATCTCGAACACCCGGCGAACGCTGGGATTGGGCGATGCCAGCGCCAGGTCGCCGTCGGCCTGACGCAGCCGCTTCAAGGCCGACACGAGCACGCTGAGGGCGGTGGAATCGACGAACGTCACGCCGGCCAGGTCGACGGTGACGTGGCGGGCGCCGCCGTTGACAAGCCGCGCCAGCTGCTCCCGCAGATCGGGGGCGGTGTTGAGATCGAGCTCTCCGGCGGCGCTGACGACGACCCCGTCGTCGTCCTCGGTGACGGTCAGCTCGAGTGTGGTCGGCGTGTCGGCCATTCGCTCCCCAACCCGTGCTAGTCGACGGGCGAGAGCCTACTGGGAAGACCGTCAGTCGACGATGGTGAACACCCGGTCCAGGCCGGTGATGGCGAAGACCTTGCGGGCCGACGATCGGGGCGCGCGCATCCGCATCTCGCCGCCCTGGCGCAGGACCCGCTTCAGGATGCCGACGAGCACGCCGAGGCCGGTCGAGTCGATCAGGGCCAGCTCGGCCATGTCGACGGTCAACGACCGGCAGCCGTTCTCGACGACGCTCTGCAGCTCGCTGCGAAGGAGCTCGGACGTGCTGACGTCGAGCTCACCGATCAGCTGTGCGACACAGGTCCCGCCGTCCTCGGTGACGCGTACCTGCAACAGTTCGGACATGTCGTCCGCCAAACGCTCCGCCAACGCCGGGTCCTCCCCCTCTGGCAGTCGGCGCTGCTGGCTGAACGCCAGGTGCAGTCTCGCTCGCCGGCCTTGGGCTCCTCAAGCCGGGTGCACCGGCGCCAAAGGACGACGCCCACTGACCGAGCCGGCCCGTACGACCTGACCGCGGACGTCGAAGAAGTACAAGAGGGCGGCGAAGAACCCGATCAGGAACGGGGCGCCGATGCCCTGGAGGGCGACCCATCGGGTGCGGCTGTGGCCGGCCGCCTCCCACGCAGCACGGGGCCGGAGGGTGGCGTCGACGGCGCCCCACAGGGCGACAGCGGTGACCGCAACCACACCGAGCACCGACGCCAGGCGGGCGGGATTGTTGGGGATGAGCAGGGCGAGGGCCGAGGCGACCAGCACAGAGACGAGCACCGGCCGGACGACGCCGTCGGGCGCCACGGCCGAGGAGCGGGCGCCGAGGTAGACGCCCGGGACGCTGCCGAGGATGAGGGCGCCGGCCAGGCCGAAGTCGATGTGGCCGAACAGCAGCTGGCCGAGCGCGGCCGAGAGGACGAGCGGAACGGCCTGGACGAGGTCCGTTCCGACGAGCGACTTCGATGCCAGCCGCGGGTACAGCAGCATCAGAAGCACGATCATCAGAGAGCCTGAGCCGACCGACGTCATGCCGACAATGAACCCGCCGGCGACGCCGACGAGCAGGGTGGAGACCGGCTTGATGCTGTGAGGCGCCAGGTTGGGCTCGAGCCCGGCAGCGGAGAGACGCCGGCTCTCTCGGGCCGTGAGGGCGGCCTTGGCGATGATGGCCAACGACGCCACCAGGAGCGCCCAACCCAGGAGCGCCTTGATCTCGCTCTGGACGTGCTTGGAGTCGCCGAGCCGGTTGAGCAGGAATGCGCCCAGGAAGGCGGCGGGAACCGATCCGGCGACCATCCAACCCACGAGACGCCACTGGATCGTCCCGCGGCGCAGGTGCACGCCGCCGCCGATCGGCTTCATCACGAGCGAGTTCACGAGGTCGCTGGCGACGGCGACCTTGGGGTCGACGTTGAACAGCAGCACGAGGGCGGGCGTCATCAGCGCCCCGCCGCCCATGCCCGTCAACCCGACGGCGAACCCGCCCACCAACCCGGCCAGGGCGAGCAGCACGGGGCTGGCGCTGGTGCTGTGGTGGACCGTCTGAAGTGCAGCGACGACCATAGGTAAGTCCCTCAAATTACTCGACTTACTGGCGGCGAGGATGTCGAGATGGCCCGGCTCCTCCCGTGCCCCGCAGTCCCTCGGTCGGGCTGGCCGGACTTGAACCGGCGACCCCTGGTCCCCCAGACCAGTGCGCTACCAAACTGCGCCACAGCCCGTCGCCCGCCAGCCTAGACGGCCGGGTGTGCGGTCAGGGCGTGCAGTTGTAGACGGGGTGGCCGGTCTCGGCCTGCGCGAAGTCGGTCGGCGACTGGTTGAGGTTGGCCTGGTCGGGCACGGCGACGCACCGGCTGGGCTCGGCGCCCGCGGGACCGTCGGGGTCCTGCTCGGACGCCAACGCACGCGACAGGCGAGCCCGGGGGCTGATGGCGCGCTGGCAGGCGTCGGGGAGGTCGCGGGCGTGGCAGTCGAACCAGTCGAGGGCCGAATCGCCGGCGACGGTCAGCGACCACGCCGTCCGGGTGGCGTACGGGATGTCGACGGAGTCGAGGTGGGTACCGCCCTCGAGCACGATCAGTTCGAGCGGGCCGCTCCCCTGCCCGGAGGCCCGCAGCTGGTCGTAGCCCTTCTTGATGTTCGAGTAGCCGATGCCGCCGTAGCTCGGGTCGCCGAAGGCGACGCCGCCCACACCGGGCCCTGCCAGAGCGGGCGACCCGTCGTAGTCGGAGGTCTGGAACTGCATCGGGATCGACGCCTGCGTCGGCGCGATGCCCGACATGGGAACCGCGGCTCGGACCGAAGGCAGGGGCCGGCCGCTGGTGTCGTGGCCGACACCGACCACCCGGGCGTAGTCGTCCACGGCGAGGGCGCCCATCGAGTTGCCGGCGATGGAGATGCGTGATGTGTCGAGCACGTTCAGCACCGGGTTGACGACGTTGTCGCCGGCCGGCGTGTATGCCGGCTTCTTCGGTGGGGTCGCTCGCCACTCGTCACGTGGCGAGGGCTGGATGTCGCTGCCGACGAACCAGCGCACGGCGTCCTCCAGGTCACGGCAGGCGCAGCCGACCTGGCAGGGGGC